>NZ_JASDDA010000022.1:51458-62154 GCF_030407645.1 Pseudoalteromonas sp. APC 3495
AGGCATTACAATAAGCTCTTAAAAATTTATTTACCACAGAGGATAGGAGCACACAGAGAAAGTAATTAAAGACAAAGGTTAAAGAACTGTTGTTAGTTATTAGATTTCCAAAATTGAAGCTTTTTCTCAGTGCAGCGCGAAGCGCCTCGGTGTTCTCTGTGGTTCAAAAATAAAGGTTTTAGGAGAAAGTTAACTGGTTGCAGGGATCGGACAACCGGACCTGGGCATTACAATAAGCTCTTAAAAATTTATTTACCACAGAGGATAGGAGCACACAGAGAAAGTGATTAAAGACAAAGATTAAAGAACTGTTGTTAGTTATTAGATTTTCAAAATTGAAGCTTTTTCTCTGTGCAGCGCGAAGCGCCTCGATGCTCTCTGTGGTTAAAGTTCAGAGTAAACTAGCTGCAGGGGCTGGTTTATTCACTTAATCTCGCAACCCGCCCAAGCTTTACAATAAGAACTTAAAGATTTATTTACCACAGAGGATAGGAGCACACAGAGAAAGTAATTAAAGACAAAGATTAAAGAACTGTTCTTAGTTATTAGATTTCCAAAATTGAAGCTTTTTCTCTGTGCAGCACGAAGCGCCTCGGTGCTCTCTGTGGTTCAAAAAAGGTTAAAGTTCAGAGTAGACGAGCTGCGAGGTTCAAGGCCCGTTACCCGAAACCCGTTGCTCGTTGCTCGTTGCTCGTTGCTCGTTGCTCGTTGCTCGAAGAGGGTATTTTAACCACAGTATTTATTAAACATCCAGCTGCCTCTGATAGCCTCATAATGAGAACCAAATTGCAGCGATAAACACACTATTGGCAAACGATTCATTTGCTCAGCCATACTAAACACATCATAAAATTTATAACCATATTTAGAAGCTAATTTAAGCTCATTCACATAAAGGGCTTTGTAGGTAGGTGGTAGTTCACTCCAGTGCATTAACGCAATTTGAATAATGCCTAAATGAATATCTAACTTATATGGGCCTACTTTTTTGGCTTGCTGAATATAATTGTATACCCGCTCTGTTGGTCCCTCTTGATAACTTACAACTTGCGCTAAGCTCATCCAAGTTTGTGCCCAAGTTTCTCTAAGCTCAACCGACTTTAATAAAGCCTGCTCAGCTTGTTGATATGTTTGCTTAACTTGTTCGGCTTGATCACTTGATGTGGTATCAACACCACTAAGGCTTAGTAATTTTATATGAGCTAAAAAATGCCAATAATGAGGATGCTCGGGATCCATATTCGTAGCTAACGTAATCGCATTTTCTGCAGCTTGAAGCGATGAACCAGATAAAGCGCCATCCGACTCTTGCACAATATTAAGCGCATGAAAGTACCATGCATTAGCGCGCATACTTTGCATGCTGCTATATGCAATTACAAGCACTATTAGAGCTAAAATAACAGCAGGCACTACCTTGACCATGTTTAATTTAGTCATTAAATAAGCTCTCGGTTAGTTGCAGCGGGTTAGTTACAAAAAGCGCTGTTGCCTGCTCTTCACCTATTAACTGCGCTACTGTTTTTCTAGCTTGGCTTAAAATAGGCGGTCGACGTTTTACTGAATGGGCATCAGAAGCAACATAGTTCACTAAACCATCTTTTAGCATTTGTAACGCTATAGTTTGTGCGCTTTCGCCCCACTCGCCTTCAATACTCGATGCAGTTAGCTGAAAATCACAGCCTAACTGCTTTAAGTGTTCAATATAATAAAGGTTTGACTGAATATCGCGATTACGCTCTGGGTGCGGAATAATAACGCGTGTGTTTTGTTTAGCGAGCCACTGTATAAACTTATCGTAACCTTGTGGCATGTGTGAATGCGGTAACTCTAATAACAACACATTTTTGTCTGCTATTTTACCAATAAAAGGCAGCTTATTAGCCATCACCATTGCCATAAGTTCTACGTCTAAACGCACCTCAGCAGCGGCCGCTAATTTAACATTAATACCCTCTTTATGCGCCTCTAGCTTTAAACTCTCTAAATCGTTTTTGATTTGAGCAGTCGCATTGTTAAAGCGACCCATATGTATATGTGGCGTTGCCACCATATGAGTAATGCCGTCGTTTTCAGCCAATTTTAAAAGCGCTAAAGATTCAGTTAAATCTTTAGCGCCATCATCAATACCCGGCAAAATATGCGTATGAATATCAATCATAAATTACTTAATTACACTTGAGGTTTTTCTGGTTGTTGTGAGTAATCGTAATAATCATAGTAACCATGACTATGCTCATCTTTAGATTTACTCATATCTACCTTATTAAGTACTACACCGGCAACATGGGCTTTTACTTCAAATAAACGCTCAAGGCCGGCTGTAATTGGTTTAATACGGGTAATATCAGATTTAACAACATACACAACCGAGTCAACACTTTGCGCAATCACTAATGCATCACTTACCGCTTGTGTGGGCGGTGTATCAACAATAATATGATCGTACTGTGTTTTTAACTCGCCAAGTAATTCAGCAAAACGTGGGTTTGATAAAAGCTCAAGCGGATTAGACGGTATTTGCCCGCTTGGCATAATAGTGACACCCGATTGTGTATCAACATGAACACACTCAGCTAATTGCTCAGTACCTATCATTAAATTACTTAAACCTGGGTGAAATACCGGTATATCAAAACGTTTAGCTAACGTTGGTTTACGTAAATCGGCATCTATCAGTAATACCTTGCCCATTTGTGCCAACGACATCGCTAAATTGGCAGAGGTGGTGGTTTTACCCTCTCCAGGAGAAGTAGATGTAACCGCTATAACCTGATGCGCACGGTCAAGATGAGTTAACAATAAACTAGTACGGAAGGTACGTACCGACTCAGCAAAGCGGCGATAGGTATCTTCTAAATAAGCATGAATCGGAAAATAGCTCTTTTTAGGAACTGCAACGTGAGGCAACAAACCAAGCATACGCTGAGCAAGTTTATTTTCGACATCATTTTTATTTTTAACTGTATCGTTTAAGGCATCAAAAACAAAAGTCATTACCACTGCAAAACCAAAACTGGCTACAAAGGCTAAAATAACAATTAACTTTTTGTTAGGCTTGCTCGGTTCATTTGGTGCAAAAGCACGGTCTGTAAAGCGCGCAGCTGCAGAGCTAAAGTCACTGGTTACTTCAGTTTCTTTAGAGCGAGATAAAAAAGTATTAAAAATATTACGATTTGTTTCTACTTCACGCTTTAACTGATTATATTGGGTTTCTTTGCGGGTAATATCTTGATACTCAGCGCGAATTTTAGCTAAATCGCGCTCAAGTGCATTCACTGTTCGTGTAGTTCTATTGAGCTCTTTTTCTATACCGGTAATTAAACCTTTAATTTGCTTATTAAGGTTAGTTTTTACGGTTGCAAGCTCAGCTTTAGCTGAGATCATTTTAGGATGTTTAGGGCCGTAAACCTCACTAAGCTCACTGACTTTACGCTCAACGAGCACAACCTCGCGTTTAACATCTTGTACTACACGGTGCGAAGTAATTTCAGGCATGCTTCCAAGTAACTCTATGTTATCGTTACCATATTCGTTAATAACACGATTTATGCTTTCAAGGTTATTTTTAGTCGCTCGCGCATCTACTAGCTGTTTTGAGGTTTGCTCAAGCTCTTGGGTAACAAGCCCTGCTATACCTTCTATATCAACCAGTTTTTGTTCTTCTCGGTAAGCTTGTAAACGTACTTCAGAGCTATCTAGTTGTATACGTAGCTCTGATAAACGCGTGTTTAACCAGCTCGATGCCTGCTGAGTAATGCCCATTTTGGCGCGCATTTGGCTTTCTATGTAAACTTCACCAACGGTATTAGCCACTAAAGCTGCAAGCTTAGGGTCGCTCGACTCAAAACTTACTTGCACTAATTGTGTATTACGAATTGGAGACACCGTTAAACGAGACTTAAACGCAGCAAGTAAGCCCAACATCTCACGTTCGGCTTGCTCCTCCTCTGTAAGAACAGAGCTTTCTTTTTTATTTAAAAAGGGTAAAAGCTGCTTAACCATGCCTTTTAGTTCACCAGTGAGTGAAGGCTTAGCAATAAAGTCGGAATGATCTTTTAAATTAAGTTTAGTAATTACCTCACGGGCAATGCTATTTGACTTAATCACTTCAAACTGGGTTAAATAATACTCTTTTTTAGTAGAGTCTAAGCCATATACTTCCTCAAAGCTGACCGCTTTGGTTTGCTCTGACTCGATTAATAAAGTGGCTGTGGCTACATACTTAGGCACTAACGTTAAAGCAACCATTATAGTGAGCAATGTAACTACAATAGCAAAACCTAAAATCTTCCATTTGCTTTGCTTAATAACATTAAGATAAGCACCTAAATCAATAACTTCCTCGTTGTTGCTAGGTTTTTCAGAGTGTGTATTCATTTTATTATTACTGCCTTAAACTGCTTAAAACAAGCGCTGTTCTATTTTTATGGTGTCACCTGCCGCAATTTGGCTGTTTAAACTACCTTTTTGTTGCTGCTGTTTGGTTTGCTCTTTAAAAATAAATATTTTATCAACCGAGGCACGCTCGGTTAACCCACCGGCTAATGCTATTGCTTGATTTACTGTCATGGCTGGTTGGTAAGGATATGCACCTGGCTCTTTAACTTCACCATGTATATAAAAAGGCCGGTATTCTATAACTTGCGCATACACATTAGGGTTAACTAAATAATCTGGCTGCAGGCCTTCGCTTATTGTTTGCTCAACTTGTGAAACAGTTAAGCCAACTAGTTTCACCTTACCTAAAAATGGGTAGTTTATCTCACCGCTATTACCAAGCAATGAGGTTACATCTAAATCAGGCTGACCAAATACTTTAATTTCTATTTTGTCACCTGCACCTAAAATGTAGTTTTGCGAATCACTCGCAAAACTACAAAAGCTCAGTAACAATATTAAGCATGTTAAAATTTTAACCTTCATTCATTTCCCTTTAATGCAAATGTAAAGTTAAGGCCAACAATTACGCGGTCAAATTCAATATTAGTTTGGGTTGAATTACGGTCAATAAAATCAACATAGCCGGTTACCATACCAAAGTTGGTGGCTAAATAATTTAAGCCAAGGCGCGCATTTTTAACTTTGTCTTTACGGTTAAAACTACCAGAGTACTGTTGATCAACATAATTCGCGCTTACTACCGAGCTTAAATACTCGCTCCAATCGTGCTGCCACGTTGCACCGTAAACACTTTCGCGAATGTAATCGCCTTCTAATAACGGGTCTTTAGCGGCACGGCTGGTAACTAGTTGTAAAGTTGAATAGGTTAACGGCTTCCAAACTGCAGCAGCCTCCCAACTTAAACCACTAAAGTTATCGCGCAGGTTCGACTCAAAATCTTTATTTTGATAACCCACTTTAAATGAGCCAGTAGTAACCGCTGTGGCTTCCCACTCCATACCTAATAAGACTTTTACGTCGTCTGAATCGCGGGTAATACCGTTTGAGTCAATTACATCGTATTGGTAGTTTTCTTGCTTTACTTCTAAAAAGGCACGCGTACCAGCTTGGGTATTATAGTAACCAATAATACCCAACATAGGTTTATCGTAATCACGGTACTGCGATATGGCCGTAAAATTTTGATAATTTTTGTTATAATAACCCGCTGTTAAAGCAACCTGGGCTTTAGAGCTTTGTGCGCCGTATTCGTAGCGAGCAGTTAGGTTTTGTTGCTGATAATTTACAAGCTCATCTAGAGCGCTGCCCTGGCCTTCAGTTAATCCGCCACCACGTGGCTCGTACAACCAGTCGGCATCACCAGTAACATCTAAACGGTGTTGACTAGTAAACTCTTTATGCACACCTGCGCCTACATTTACTTGAGTAAAGTTATCGGTTGTGTCTTTATTATGAAACGACGTGCTTGATGCAATATCAAACTTATAGCTATCTGGACCATCTTCAATTAAGGCATTTAAACTCGGCGCTATGTTCCATATTAAACGTGACTGAGTGGCAGACGGCGTCATAAAAAAGTTGTCGTTGCTGCTCACACCTAACTGTAGCGTAGGTGTAATCTCGGCGCCGTCTTTAGTCATTACACTGCCTGGCTTTAATTCTACTGCCAATGCAGGTGCACTTAAGCCCAACGCAACAAGTAAAGTGGTAATTGTATTAGTACGCATTTTCACTTTTAAATCCCTTAAAAATTGTCATAAAAATTATTTTTACATCAAACCATAAAGACCAATGTTTAATGTAATGTAGGTCGTATTCAACTCGTTTGGCCATTTTATCTAAAGTATCGGTTTCGCCGCGCCAGCCGTTAATTTGTGCCCAACCGGTAATACCCGGTTTGGTTTTATGCCTAAACATATAAAACTCTACTTTTTTTCGGTATTCTTCGTTGTGGGCAACCGCATGAGGCCTTGGGCCAACAATCGACATATCGCCTTTTAAAACATTTATAAACTGCGGCAGTTCGTCAAGGCTAGTGCGGCGCAAAAAGCCACCTAACGGAGTTATTCGGGCATCGTTTTTAGTTGCCTGAGTCACCACATCGCTGTTTTCGGTTACCGTCATCGAGCGGAACTTCCACACTTTTATTTTGCGGCCATCTAAGCCATAGCGATCTTGCTTAAATATAATAGGCCCTTTAGATGTCAGCTTTATGGCGGCAGCAATAGTCAATAATAGTGGGGTGATTAAAGTAACAATAATAGCTGATACCACTATATCTTCTGTGCGTTTTATAAATTCATGAGCACCAATACACGGTGCTTCAAACACGCTTAATGTATCAACATCACCCACATGCTCAATGCGAGCATGTATTAAATTCGAGAGTAAAAAGTCAGGCACTATGTGCACATCAACGGTCGTATCACCTAACTGTAATAAAATATCGGCTATACGTTTTTGCGCTTTCATGGGGAGTGCTATATACAGTATATCTATTTCGCCATTGCGAGCTGCATCTACTGCACTTTGTATACCGCCCTCAACACCCTGCTGTTCAAGTTGTTCAAACAAACGTTCAGGGCTTCTGTCATCGTAAAAGCCTTTAAAATTAAATCCTAACTCATCGTGTTTTACAATTTCAGCATGTAAATAAGCAGCAGACTCTGTAGCACCAATAATGGCAACATTGCGTTGCGATAATCCTAACTTACGGCGACTACGTTTATACCAATAAACCCCTAAGCGCCAGATATATAAATACGCCACACTTAATAAAAACCAAATAAACACACCAACACGTGAAAGAGACTCGGTAAACTTAAATACAAAAGACACGACTAATAAAAACGCAAAAGCAATTAAAACACTACCCCAGGCACACATTACCATTGTTCTGAATTTGCCAGCTCGCCAAGAGCGATAAGTAGAAAACAGCTCAGCGCTGTATAAAAAACTAAGTGCAACGGTTAGTGCAGAAGCAGCATAAATAGGAGTGAGTTTAAAATTATAAATTAGGGCTGCGCACTGAAAAGCTAAAAATAACGCAAATATGTCAAATAATCGGTAAAAGTTGGCATCAGAGGAACCTGAAGGTTTAAAAGTCCTTGGAGATGTCATTTTGCTTAATTCCTTATAGCTAATTCAGTATGAGTAAAGCCCCACAAAATCCATGAGGATAATATAGTATTAGCCAATTTTGTTCAATTACTGATTCCGACAAAAGTACTAAAATTCATGTTTAAATCTTTTTGCTAACTCTTACTTTGTTCATTAAGTATCAAAAAGAATACTCACATTTTATTTAAGTTTAATTAAATAACCCCTTAAACCAACTCCAAACACCAAACGAATATCCTTCAAAAATATCAATTCCCAATGCCGATTTAACTAAATATAAAACCAGCAATGTAAGTAAAATAGTAAACGTGACTGCCAAGCTTAAAAATACGGCTTGAGTAAACCTTGCTATTTTTTGCTCTTTAGCACTGAGCTCTCGCCTATTTCGCCCTGCTAAAAAAACATAGTAATAACGGTATTTAAAAAACTTAACTACGCCTCTGCAATCAACAGTATGGTTACCCCACTGCCTAGCGCCAATGGCTATTTTTAAATGCGCTAACTGTTCATCGGTAAAGGTAGATTGAATGTTTTTAGGCATTCGCTCTAGTAAACTTCTAATAGCTGGATCTTGCTGTAAGTTCGACAAAAAAACCTCAAATTCAACGTGATTATTAATTGCCAATTATTTTAAACAACTATTTAATAATAAAAAGCCAATTAAAAGTTAATTGGCTTTCATTTGCTAAAAGTACTTTTATTTAAGTGTACTAGAGCGGTAAGTATTGTTATTTAACCAACTTGGTAATTCTACAGTTGGTACTTTACCATCTTGACCAATATTTGTTTGATGAAACGAATGTTGATTCCAAATGCGGGTTGCATTTTTCCATGGCAGACTACCTTCAACTGATCCGTAAACCGTTACACCATTATTTATACTGTAATCGGCCTTAGAATTGTTAGAGGTAACAATAAGTTCAGCATCATTATCACCAGCAAGATCAACTACTAAAGGATACTCCCATAACGCTAAAGTAGAATTAGCAGCAGAAGCTAGTAATTCACCATCTAACCCATTTAATACTTTAACAATTAGGCGCTCTTGAACTATAACCTCATCAATACCATCGCCGTTAAAGTCGAAAGCAGTTACACCTAATCGATTACTTCCATCTGATTTTGGAACAGACCAAACAAGCTGCCCATCTTTATTGTACATATCAATAGATTGGCTTCCAGAGTGTACAATACCTACTTCATTAGCACCCAGGAAGTTAGAAACCGCTTGAGCACCGCCTCCAGCATTGGTGGTAGTATTAATTTGCCATTTTACATTACCATCGTGTTCAAGTACCGCAAGTACGCTATCACCAATTGGATTACTAATAACAATTTCTGGATTTAAATCGTCATCTAAATTTGCAACTGCACTAAACCACATATTACCTGGAGCACCAAACTGCCATAATTTAGCGCCATCAGCATCATATAGACCGCCACCTGTAAGAATCTCTTGGTTGCCATTACCATTAGAATCGAAGCTTGTAGATGAAAGAGCTTTGTCATTAGTTAAAAACATAAAACCAGTTTCATAGCTAAACACATTATTCCCAGCTATGATTTCAATAACACCATCATTATTTATGTCAGTCAGCGTAATCTCACCATTTGGCTTTCCTATTTTTATAAACTCTTTTTTAACTTCACCGAGGTGATTAATTACCTGTACAACGTCTGACGTCTGATCATTTGTAATTATCTCTACAAAACCATCACCGTCTAAATCTGCTGCCGCTAAAGAATGACGAGTATCGCTAAATACGCCGCCGTTTGCATAATTCCATAATTCAGTACCATCAACCCCACTTAAAGCACGAACTAAACCCGTCTTATAAAAAAGGTTGTCTTTGTAAGTAGTAACCACAATATCTGAAACATCTTTGTTATCAATGAAGCCATCACCATTATCGTCATTAAGCTGGACAACAATAGGTGTTGAGATAACTTGATTATATTCAGGTAAAAAATCGCTTGAGTTCCAATTCCACTTTTCTTCTAAAGCGAAAGGCTTAATTGGTTGAGCTACTGATGGTAATTCACCATCAAACTCGCCACCTAATAGTGCCATTGAGCCATAAAAGCTTTGACCAATAATAGGCATTTTTGCAGTGCCGTATACACCTCTAACATCAGCATGGGGTGCTAGTATCACACCTTGCCAACGATTGCCCTTAATATCGAGTTTTTGTGCATTAGTAAAGTTGAATACTGTTTTACTTGAATGGTGGCGTAAACGTGCAAAACTCTTGCCTTTCACAACTACATTGTCATCACCTGTAATATTAAAAATTACAGTGGCATCAGCAGGGATGTCCCACACTTTAAAAGTATGCGCTTTAGCAAAGTCACGTGCATCTAAATTAAATACTTGTCTATCTGAACTGCCATCACCTTGTAAATAAAGGCCACCCCATTTACGGTATACTGTACCTGTTTCATCCAGTTCACTTAATTGCGTACTTAAATCTTTGTAGTATTGCTCTTGTTCATCAAAATTAAATGGTAGTGCCGATTCATCTTGATTAGAAAGTATTTTAGAGCCCCACTCCATACCCCAACGAACACTCCAGTGAACATCAGTACCGCCACCAGCGATCATGCTACCTACATATTGGCGACCATATTTAAAATCGATGGTTGATTCACTAATTAGGTAATATTCTTCAGGGCTGTATGGGCGAGTGTAACCCACGCTGTAACCTTTAAGATCAATTTCACCTGCTGCAATTGCACCATCTGCACGGCCAAAATTCGATTTAAAATCATTAAAAACAAATGCAGAAAAATTATTGGCAACGCCTAAATCTGCAGCCAGTGTTGTAGAACTAGCTAAAGTAAGTGCGATCACTGCACTTAGCTTTTTAAATTTTAGTATTGAGTTAGTCATTTTATCCCTCGAAAATGAAAAAGTGCACTATAGGCACCAAGTTAAAGTCATTTGTTTAATGAAAGTTAATTTATTTAGTTCTTGGTGAACATTATATACACAAATAAAATCAAAAGGAACAAAAAACACTACGAAAGTACCACTTTTAATAATACAAAACAGGAACAAAAGTTAAAATCAATAACTTACGATAAAATAAAAAGCTGAAATAAACTAAAAAAACAAAATTAAAATATTAAAGTACTACCGCATGTTAATACAATGTTAATAACCTTGCAATAC
>NZ_JASDDA010000023.1:0-60785 GCF_030407645.1 Pseudoalteromonas sp. APC 3495
ATACCAATTGCATTAAATTAGTGATCTATTATAGCGACAAAGAAATAAGTCGATAACAAGGCGAAAATTATGATACATAGTTGTTCTATATAAATAATTTTTAACGCAGCTAGCGGATTATTTAAAACGCTAGAATGATCATGTTTTTAATAAAATTGGTATAACCACCGGCATTATCCTAAACACCTAAAGGCGTCTATTAAGGAGTACTGATGCAACCACGCCAAATTGCTGAATTAATTTTAACCGGTTTTAAAAAGCATTATTTGCTGTTTCAAAGAACAACAGCCAAGGCTCCCTACGCTTTTGCTAAAAGAGACTGGCAAGCTATTAATGATATAAGTCGCCTGCGTATAAGCTATTACGATGATCGGGTAAACGAAACAACAAAAACACTAAGGGAACGCCAGCAAACAGACGCGCTAAACGAGAGCTTATGGCTTGAAGTGAAAAAGCTTTACCAACACTTTTTATGTTTTCATCCGCAAGCAGAACTTGCTGAAACATTTTATAATTCAGTATTCTGCCGCCTGTACCACCGCCGCTATTTTCACAATGACTTTATTTTTGTAGAAGCCACGCTCAAAGATGCGCCTTCTGTGCCCGTTGAAGCTGAATACCGTAGTTATTTTCCTGTTGTAGATGGTTTAAAGCCCACCATTAAGCGTATTATTAATCACTTTGATTTTAAGGCCGACTTTGTCAACCTAGAACGCGATATTCGTTTATTAGTTAAAGCCTTTTATAAACAAGCACCCGATACACACCACCAGCATTGGCAAATGCGTTTTGATATATTACATACCCCATTTTATCGTAATAAAGCCGCTTACATTGTGGGGCGCGTTGTATCACAAAGTGGCGTTCAGCCTTTTATTATTGCCGTGTTACACCATGAAGATAAAGGCCTCTATTTAGATGCCTTACTTACAAAGTCGTCGCAAATGCGCGTTATTTTTGGCTTTGCGCGTGCCTATTTTATGGTAGAAACTCATGCTCCTTCAGCGTTAGTGCGGTTTTTAAATCAACTTATGCCTAATAAAACCCTCGCCGAGCTTTACAACGCCATAGGCTTTCATAAACAAGGTAAAACCGAGTTTTATCGCGAGTTTTTGAATCATTTAACCCATTCTAATGACGAATTTACCATTGCTCCCGGTACACCGGGTATGGTGATGATGGTATTTACCCTACCCTCGTTTGGTTATGTATTTAAAGTTATTAAAGATAAATTTGGCGAAAGTAAGCCGTTTGGTCGCGATACGGTATTAAAACGCTATCAACTGGTTAAAAGTCATGACCGTGTTGGCCGAATGGCTGACACTATAGAGTATTCAAACGTCGTATTTCCTTTGGCACGATTTGATAGTAACTTGTTAGCACAGTTGCACAAAACCATTGGCTCATCGATGGTGATTGAGGGTGACTGGTTAATCATAAAACATTTATACATTGAACGGCGAATGACACCGCTTAATTTGTTTTTAGAAAATGCAGACGAAAAAAGTGCCGCCGATGCCATTGAAGAGTATGGCCAGGCGCTTAAAGAAATGATTGCCGTGAATATTTTCCCTGGCGATATGCTGTTAAAGAACTTTGGTGTAAGTAAGCACAAACGTATTATTTTTTATGATTACGATGAAGTGCAATATTTAACAGACATGAACTTTAGGGCACTACCCAAAGCAAAAAGTTATGATGATTATTTGATGGATGAACAAAGTTACTCGGTTGCTCCGCAAGATGTATTTCCAGAGCAATTATGTACCTTTGTAATGCCTAACCCAACATATAAACAATTTTTAACCAGTACGCACCCTGAACTACTTGATGTGAGCTTTTGGAAACAAGCACAACAAAATATAAAAAATGGAAAGGTGAGTCATATTTATCCCTATCCTACAGCACAGCGTTTTATCCATTACTGGTAAACGTTAAGGACACACAATGAATATAAGTAAAATAGATTTAAATTTACTGGTTTACCTCGATACATTACTGCGCGAATGTAACGTTACTCGTGCTGCTAACCAGCTTAGTATTACTCAACCGGCAATGAGTAATGGACTTAAACGCCTACGTAACCTTTTTAACGATCCTATTTTAGTGCGTACCAGCGATGGTATGGTGCCGACCGAGCGCGCTATTGAGTTACAGCCTGTTATTCGCGGTATTTTGATGACGCTTGAAGAAACGCTAGCACCTAATCGCGAATTTGAAGCTAAACAAAGTAAACGCGTGTTTAGAATTATGGCCAGTGACTATGCAGCCAGTACCATGGCACCGCGTTTATTAGGGAAATTACATGAAGAAGCCCCAGACACCACATTAGATATTTTAACGCCCAGCGATGTAACCTTTCATGATGTAGAAAACGGTAAAGTAGACATGGCAATTAACCGCTTTGAGAACTTACCGCAATCGTTTCATCATAAGCGAATTTGGAAAGATAGCTTTTGCTGTTTAGTAAAATCCGACAACCCTATTATTGAAAACTTTAGCCTAGATAGCTATTTAAAAGCCCGCCATATTTGGGTAAGTAAAACAGGCTTTGGTGTTGGGGTTGGCATGGATCCTAAAGATGTGCAAAAGCTGGGTTGGGTTGACGAAGCGCTCGCACATTTTGGGAAGCATCGAAATATTGCCACCTTTACTCGTAACTACCATGTTGCGATTCATTTAGCGAAAGAAAAAAACCTCGTGGCGACTTTACCTTCAAAAGCGGCCAATATTTATGTAGACGATCCGGGGCTTAAAATACTTGAACCACCCTTTCCAATTCCACCATTTGAACTTGATATGATATGGAGCCCTTTGTTACACAGAGATGCTAGCCATATTTGGTTACGTCAAAAAGTAGCCGAAGTAGCTGAAGAGCTTAAATAACCTTCTTACATGCTTTTATGTAAATTTTGCTTGCTAGCAGCATGTTAGCAAGCTTGCCTAGACCTCCCCATAATAATAAAACCATGAAAAACAATTAGTTAAAAAATAAAACCGCGTTGGAATGCCGCTTGCTTAGTTATCTATGTATTTTAAATTAACAGAGGTCATTATTATGAGCACCCATCAAGGACAAGAGATAAATCATATCACCGACATTATCCAAGTAATGAATAGCGGTATCGACTTTTACGAAAAAGCACAAGATAAAGTACAAGATCCTAGCGTAAGTGCATTATTTCAGCGCATGATCGACGCCCGCAAAGTAAGTGTTGAAAGCTTACAACCCTATGCAATTAATCAACAAGGTGCACGTGAAGATGGCTCTTCGTTCGCGGTAGAAGCACGCAGAGCATTTACCGCTTTGCTCAGTACATTTACTAGCGATAACGACCAAACCTACATTAAAGAGCTTGAAGAAGTAGAAGATAAAACCTTAGAAGAAATTAAAACAGCGTTAAAAAAGCCTCAATCACATGATTGTGAAGCGGCGCTGTCAAAGGTATTGCTTACCATGCAAAGCTGTCATGCTGAAATGAGTAAAATGCAAAAACATTAAGTTTAAAAACTATAAAAGGGCCTTACGGCCCTTTGGTTGTTAAATAACAATAGGAGAGTTATTAATTAAAAGCGGTATTCTGCACCTACGTAGTAGTAAGCACCGTTAAAACCAAATGGCGCTGAACGACGAGAGTACTTAAATACCCCATCACTGCTGACAATGGTATTACCTTGAGCATCTACAATAGTACCCGAACGTGAATTACCTATGGTGTTTTCATCAGGGTAAACATCAAATAAGTTATTTGCGCCAATATTTACCGATAAATTATCAGTTACAAAGTAATTAACTTTAATGTCAGTTAAAATTTCAGCACCGTAAGTCTGGCGACCGCCATCTTCAACTGTGTACTCACCAAAACGATTAAGTGATAAATTAACAGTCCAGTCGTCACGGCGATAAAGTGCACTTAAGTTAATGCGATCTTCTGGTTGCCATTCTTCGATGATAGAAATTTCTTGATCAGAAAACACATCATCGACTGGCACGGTTTCAAGACCAGAACCTGCAGGTGTAAATAACGACACCACATCGGTTTCGGTAAAGTTGGCCGCTAATGTAAAATCAAGTGTGCCGCCTAGGCCTTCTGTATTCCATGTAGCCACAAAGTCGATACCTTGCGTTTCTGTGTCAGCCCCATTTAAGAAAAACTGTCCTGCACCAGCACCCGAGCTCAATAACGCGGCATCAAGACTGTTTGATAAACCTTTGCCTAAGCGATTACTAATTACAATACGGTCGTCAATATCGATTGAGTAGTAATCAAGCGTTACATTAATATTATCGCTTACATTATAAACAATACCTAAACTGCGGTTTTGAGATTTCTCTTCTGTTAACTTAGGAATACCTAAACTTTGCGCCAAGGTTGAATCGTTTCTAAACGTGCCCACTTCTTCAGCCACTAAATTGCCATTAGGACCAACAACAAACTGCGTGCTGATATTGTTAAAGTACAACTGCTGCATTGAAGGCGCTCTAAAGCCTGAGCTTAATGCACCACGAAGTGAAATATCTTCGGTTAGTGACCAGTTACCCGCGAGTTTAAAGTTAACTGTATCGCCAAATCCTTTGTAATTATCGTAACGTAACGCCCCTGAGATAATCACATCTTCAATAACGTAAGCTTCAGCGTCTAAATAAAACGAGATCACATCGCGCGACTCATCAACCGACGATGCTGGCGATGAACCACCAAAGCCTTGTGTGCCACCTGATGCATTTTCGCTACCAATACCACCGCTTAGTCCATCATAAATATTAACACCATTGTTGGTATCGTAATCACGGTATGCGTATTCGCTGCCCTCTAAAATACGGTACTCATCGGTGCGTATTTCTGCGCCCATTGCTAATGAGTAATCATCAAAATTTTGAGTAAAATCAAGATTAATCGTTTGCAGTGATAGCTCCATACCATACGCGTAACCTTCACGTGGAATAGTGGCGCGAATATCTGCAGCGCTTAAGCCTTGGTCGTAACGTAAGAAGTTGGCATAAGAGGCATTAATCGTATCGCTAGTGGTGTAATCAATGCTGTTTTCACCATAGGTGTACGATAAGTCTAAGCTTGAGTCGTTATCAAACTGCGTTTTATAACCAAAGTTATATGAAATATCGTCAATCGTAGTGTTTATTTTTGGTAAAAAGCCAGCCGGAACTGTCGCATCACCATCTTGTAATACTGGGTTACCACCGGCATTGGCATTATGACGGAAAAATGCTGCTGATTCGTTATCACGCGTTGAATAGGTAATAAAACCGTATAGTTCACCCGCTCCTAATTCGTAGCCGGTGTTAACCGTTAAACCAAATTGTTGAGAGTCGGCATCGCCAATTCTAAATGTATCGCGTGGCGCGGTTAGTTCACGCGGGTCGCCTGCCAGTAACGTGCCGTCACTGAGCTCAGTACAACCATAAAATTGACATGAACCATGAAGCCCTGCACGGTTAGTTGGTGCGCGGTCACGGTAGTTTATAGTTGTATTTAAATAACCATTGTCACCTAAAGCAAAGCCTTTATTAAAGTCGATGTTAACAGTTTCGCCATCACCTTCTGAATACTCACCGTAGTTAATAGCGGCTTTACCACCTTCGCTGCCATCTTTGAGCACAATATTTATAACACCGGCAATTGCATCAGAACCATATTGAGCCGCAGCGCCATCACGCAGTACTTCAATACGTTTAATTGCTGAGGCTGGAATAGCGTTCATATCGGTACCCGCCGTACCACGCCCCACCGAAGTATTAATATGAATAATACTGGCTTGGTGACGACGCTTACCATTGATCAATACCAACGTTTGATCTGGCCCTAGGCCACGTAGCGTTGCTGGTCTTAATGCGTCAGTACCATCACTGATAGATGAACTTGAAAAGTTAAAAGAAGGTGCGATAGCTTGAAGCATGCGGCCAACTTCTGTTTGGCCGGTATTTTCGAGTGCTTCTGCACTTAAAATATCAACGGGGACAGGTAAGTCTTCAACTGAGCGCCCTGCCACACGACTACCTACAATAGCAATTTTTTCGATGTTTTGTTCTGCGCTTTGTTCAGCGGCATTGATTCCTTGTGAATTAACTGCAAGTAAAGCAGGTAATACAGCTGCACTAACTCCTGAAAGCTTCATCATGTTGTTATCTTTCCTATTGATTTGTTTGAGTTTAATACTCAGTAAACCATTTTGATCAACAACCGCATCGAGCTGTGTCTCAGCCAGTAATGCTTTTAGTGCATCAAGTTGAGAATAAAATCCATACAACGAATTTGCTTCGTATTGCTTGGCAAGTTCATACGAAAAAACCACAGTTTGTTCTGTTTGCTTAGCAAATTCTATTAAGGCTTTGTCTGCTCGTTGCGCTTTTATATCAAATTGCATCATTTGCCCCTCGGTTTGACTTGCATACACACTGATACTTAAAAACAGCGGTGCAACAAGGCCAAATTGAGTTAAATGGCACGTATGGTTACTGCGCAACTTATATAAACAGTTAGCAAACAAAAATCCTCTATAGTTTTTTATCATTTTTTTAATCTTTAAATTACTTTTTACACTCTTATGAGCAACATTGATTAACAATGGTGTGATTTTCATTACGATTACCTATGATTTTTTTTGATATTTTAGGCTAACAACATGCTCGCCTAAACGTTCATGTTCAATCGAAAAATTATTTTGCAAGCTCTCTAACAGGCCTGCCACATCACCCGCTTTAAAAACACCGGCCACTTTTATACGGGCTAACTCATCAGATGATAGTTCAAACCGCGTAGCGGTATAACGGCTGACTTCGTTTAAGGCATCTACCAGTTGCTCACCATTAAATATCAACATGCCATTTTGCCAAGCTAAGTCACGCTGTACATCATCAACCGATAAGTGTGTGATTGGTTTGGTAACGCTTTGTTCAATAATGGCTTTTTCACCGGAAATCACAATATTGGCATTAATTTGACGAATTTCATGATTGTTATTATCAGCTTGTTGATACGCTTTGAAATCATCAGCATTAACAGCAACGCTAGGATCGGTGATCATCACTTTACCCTCAGTAACAACCAGCTCGAGATCTGACGAAGTATTGCGCTGCACATTAAATACAGTACCGAGAGCGGTAAAGCTTTTATCACCGGCCATCACGCTGAATGGGCGTGATGCATCTTTAGCAACATTAAAACGGCCCTCGCCACGACTTAGTAACAATTGCCTACGGCCTTGGCTATAAGCGACTTCCAATGAGCTATTGGTATTAAGTTGTACAATTGTGCCATCTGGTAAAACATAGGTTGCTTGCTCACCAACTTTTGTTTTATAAATTTTTGTATAATTTACCTTGGCTAAATTTTTGTTGAAATTGCTATCTATATTTAGCAATAAATAGCTGCACATCATTAATGCAGCAACAATACTTGCTGCCATGCCAAATACATACGCAGGCTTTGTTTTGCTATTAGCCGATTGTTTATTTGGAAATAATACGCTGAGTTCGTTAAGTACACTCAGGTCATCCCAAAGCTGAGCTAATTCATACACCGCATTTTGATGAGCAGTACTTTGTAGCATCCACAGTTTAAATTGTTCCTGCTCTTCTTTTGTAAGGCCACGGTCAATAGCACTGATCCATTGCGATGCTTTTTCTAATATTAATTCTTTTGAGGTAAATTGATGGATGTTATTCATTTTGCTGCCCTCATTATGTCCGCACTTTGTTGGCAATGGTCGCTCTCATCGTGTGACTGTTCGCGCATATATAGCATGGTATTTAATAACCCTTTGGCAATGTGTTTTTCTACCGTACTTTGACTTAGCTGCATTTGCTGTGCGATCTCTTTTTGGCTCATTCCATAGACTTTTTTTAAAATAAAGCACTTTCTTACAACAGGACTTAATTGCTCAGTCGCCCGACAAAATAATAAAAAACGTTCTTTAGAGGTGTATTCGTCTTCTAATTGCATTGATTTAAGCAATTTGGGAAGTTCAGTTTCGTGGTTTAAAGGGGTACTAAATTTATTATCCCATTTAGCTATATGATTAAGTGCTAGGTGTTTAGCTGTTTTTAACATGTAGCTACGGGTGTATTGAATATCTTGCTTTAATTCAGCTTCATAACTTTTAACAAAGGTTTCTTGAACAATATCATCAACATCGTCAGGCAACACAATTTTAGACACGAAGCGCCGCAGTTGCGTGGATATGTCTGAGAATGTACTGGCTAATTTAAGTCCTCGAGCCACGTGGGTAGTCCCTTGTTATTATTATTACCGTAAGATTACGAGTTTTAGGGCTAATTACAAGGAGTTTTGTTAATTATTGGTTATTTATTAGTTGCTAACATACATAGTGCAATGTAAACGTATTACCTTTTAAAACTTTTTTAATCATTATGCCTGTTTGGTAAATATTGAAAGTTAGCGCAATTTTAGTTGATTTGGCTTTTTATAATGAGGGCAAACAGATATTTAGCTTAATTTTATTGGCGTGTTGTGTAGTAATTTAGTAGTCGCAACGCTACTATTAACGGATAGGAGTTACATATGAATAATCAAAAATTATCAGATTTTGAGCTTTATTTTCAAATTGAGGAAAGTAATCGCGTCAATCTGTTTGCCGTGGATGATTCGGCTGTGCCAAAAAGCTTAGCTGAACTTGACGCTGATATTCCGCCTTTATTTAAACTTGCTAACGAAGTAAGCAGTTTAGAGCAAAGCGCCTTAGGCCCTTTGCGTAATTTAGGTGATATTGCCCAAGAACTAACTACTTTTTTACAAGCTCAGTCGCGCAAAATAGATTTGATCATGAGTCATATTTTAGCCTCTGAACAACCAGAAGATAACTCTATCTATTGCGACAGTTACGGCGGTGGCGGCATTAAGTTTACCAGTGAACATTTGTATACATTAGGGCAAAAGTTTCGTACTAAACTTTTTTTACAACACGAGGCCTCTGCGGTGTATTGTTATAGCGAAGTGGTTGCCATTGAAAAACAAGATAATGAGCACTACCAATATACTCTGTTATTTGTATCAATAAGAGACAGCGACCAAGAGCTGGTTGTAAGAGCCAGCTTACATGCGCAAACTCGCCAGCTTAAAAAGCGCCAGCAACTTGAAAAAGCCAAAGAGAGTACAAACGATAAAAGCTAGCGTTTATTTACTTCTCAAATCGCTTTAAAATTGTGAGCCAAACGCTCATTTAGAAGTGACTTAGCAGTAATTGAACTGCTAAACTAGCCCCATCTTTATTTGTATTAAAAATCCATGAACTTTAGACTTTTACCTGAATGGGCCGAGCAAGACGCTGTTATGCTTACATGGCCGCATAAAGACACAGATTGGGCTGATAATTTAGCCCGTGTAGAACCTGTATATATTGAGCTTGCTAAGCATATAACAACGCAGCAAAAGCTTGTGATTGTGGCGCATAATAGCGCCTTAAAAATGCATATTACAGCATTGCTAAATAGCGCTAACATCCCTTTGAATCGTGTTCATTTTGTAGTAACCCCTACCAATGATACGTGGGCTCGCGATCATGGCCCGCTTACTTGTAGCGCTATTGACTCACCCGAGCAACTAAAAGTATATGATTGTACTTTCAATGGTTGGGGCAATAAATTTGAAAGCGCATTAGATAATCAAATTAATCGTACTTTGGTAAAAGAGTTAAGTAGCAAAAACAACCACTATCAAGCGCTCGATATGGTACTTGAAGGAGGCGGTATTGAAATAAACGAGCATGGTGTGTTGCTAACAACCAGCGAATGTTTGCTTAATAAAAACCGTAACCCAAATTTAAACCCAAGTGACATAGAAGCGCTTTTAAAAGCGCACTTGGGCGCAACAGACTTTTTATGGGTTGATCATGGCTATTTAGCAGGTGACGACACCGACAGCCACATTGATACCTTAGTGCGTTTTGCACCAAATAATACCCTTGTGTATGTGCAATGTGACGATAAAAGCGATGAGCACTTCAGCGCGCTTAATGCCATGCAAAAGCAACTACAAAGCTTTAAAACTGCCGATCGCACCCCATATAAGCTAATTGAGTTGCCATGGCCAAAAGCCGTGTACGATGATGAAAACACGCGCTTACCCGCCACCTATGCAAATTACTTAATTATTAACAATGCGGTATTAGTGCCTACTTATAACGATGTAAACGACCAACGCGCGTTAGCACAGGTTCAAAAAGCATACCCAGATCACACAATTATTGGGGTAAATTGTTTACCTATTATTGAGCAATTTGGCAGTCTTCACTGCATTACAATGCAATTACCTCGTGGATTTTTAGCTGGAGCAGCACAATGACAAGCCCTGCAAATTTATCAGTTGCCTTAGTGCAACAAAGCAACAGTGACAACGCTGAACACAATATTGAAAAATCAATTGCTGGCATTCGCGATGCAGCCAGTCAAGGTGCACAACTTGTTGTGCTACAAGAGTTACACCGTAGTTTATACTTTTGCCAAACCGAAGATGTCGACGTCTTTGATTTAGCCGAAACAATACCTGGGCCGAGTAGTAATACGTTAGGTGAACTTGCTAAAGAGCTTGGTATTGTGATTGTGGCGTCTTTATTTGAAAAGCGCGCTACAGGCCTTTACCACAATACCGCAGTGGTGCTCGAAAAAGACGGCAGTATTGCCGGTAAATACCGTAAAATGCATATACCGGATGACCCTGGCTTTTATGAAAAGTTTTACTTTACCCCAGGCGACTTAGGCTTTGAGCCTATTCAAACCTCAGTGGGCAAACTTGGCGTACTGGTGTGTTGGGATCAGTGGTTTCCTGAAGCGGCGCGTTTAATGGCGATGGCAGGTGCAGAGCTTTTAATTTATCCAACGGCCATAGGCTGGGATCCACGCGATGATAAAGACGAGCAAACCCGCCAAAAAGATGCTTGGGTTATTTCACAGCGAGCCCATGCGGTAGCCAATGGCGTTCCAGTGATTAGCTGTAATCGTGTTGGTCTTGAGCGCGACCCGAGTGGACAAAGTGACGGCATTCAATTTTGGGGTAACTCGTTTATTGCAGGTCCCCAAGGCGAAATATTGGCAGAGGCCGATAATCAAAGTGAACAAATATTAATGGTTGAACTTGATCAAAAACGCAGCGAGAACGTAAGACGTATCTGGCCGTATTTACGCGACCGCAGAATTGATCATTATCAAGATTTAACAAAAATCTATCGCGACTAAATAATAGTATGGCTCTTAGCAGCTAAGAGCCTAATTTAATGGAGTAATTAATGGCGTTTGAGCAATGGGCAGCCTTGCCTTGGGTAAAATCTCAAAAAGATAAAATTCAATGGGGCGAGCTTTTAGGCAGTGGCTTGAGCATTGCCATTGCACAAGGTGTAAAACAACAAGATAACTTAGTGTTAATAGTTACGCCAGATACACCAAGTGCTTTGCGCCTTGAAACCGAATTAGAGTATTTGCTTCCTGATAATCCGGTAATGATATTTCCGGATTGGGAGACATTGCCTTATGATCATTTCTCTCCCCATCAAGATATTATTTCAGCGCGCTTAGCAACGCTTAATACCCTGAAAAACGAGCAACAAAGCGTGCTCATTATGCCTGTATCAACGCTGATGCTGCGCACGGCCCCAGCTTCGTTTATATACGGTTCAACGCTTAATTTTAAAGTGGGCGATAGATTAGACACCCACGCTTTGCGTGAAAACTTAGAGCAAGCGGGTTACATGCACGTGCAACAAGTTATGGAGCATGGCGAATATGCAATACGTGGCTCTATTGTTGATTTATATCCGATGGGCAGTAAACACCCATTTAGGCTCGATTTTTTTGATGACGAGCTTGATACCATTCGCTTATTTGATGTGGAAACACAACGCTCAGATGAAAAAGTAGAAAAAATTGAGTTACTTCCTGCCCATGAGTTCCCCACTAACGACACGGATATTGAACGCTTTAGAATAAACTACCGTGAAAAGTTTGGCGCAAGCGCAGAGCAAGACTCTGTCTATATGCAAGTTAGTAAAGGTAATTGGCCTGGAGGTATTGAATACTACATGCCATTATTTTTTGATGGCTTGGCGACTATTTTTGACTATTTGCCTGAATCAACAACCGTGATGCAGCTAGGCGATTTAGAACATGCGGCGGATAACTTTTGGCACGATGTTAATGTACGCTATGAAAACCGCCGTGTGGACCCCTTGCGCCCACTTTTACCGCCGGATGAATTGTATCAGCCAATCAATGAGCTATTTTCAAACCTGGGCAATTATGGCCGTATTCGTTTATCGCAAGCAAAATTGGGCACTAAAGCGGGCAATAAAAACCTTGCCGTTAATGAATTACCCAATGTCCGCATTGATCATAAACAACATGAACCTTACAACGCATTCATTAGCTATGTGGCAGAGCAAAAAAAGAAAAAAGGCCGAGTTGTCATTAGTGTTGAGTCGGATGGTCGACGTGAATCTTTACTGAGTATATTAAAACCCAGCGGCTTGAAATTTAAAGAATTTGATACTTTTGAGCAATTTACCAACAGCAGTAGTGACGTTGGTTTAATTGTAAGCCCACTTGAACAAAGTGTCGTGCTTAGCACAAAACCTAGCCTGAGCATTATTACTGAGCAAGAATTGCTTGGAATTAAAGTATCACAACGCAGACGACGTAAGCACAAGTATGAAGCAAGCCAAGATGCGCTAATTCGTAACTTAGCAGAGTTAAAAGAAGGCCAACCGGTTGTGCACCTTGACCATGGTGTTGGCCGTTATCAAGGACTGCAAACAATTGATGCTGCCGGTGTGGTTACTGAATTTGTAACCATTATTTATGCCGGTGAAGCAAAGCTCTATGTGCCGGTATCAGCGCTTCATATGCTTAGCCGTTACTCTGGCGGTGAAGAAGCCAGTGCCCCACTGCATAAGCTCGGCTCTGATGCGTGGGATAAGGCAAAAAAACGCGCCGCTGAAAAAGTACGCGATGTCGCTGCTGAATTGCTCGATATCTACGCTCAGCGCCAAGCAAAGCCGGGTAATAAATTTACGCTGGATGGCCAAGCTTATCGTCAATTTAGTGATAGCTTCCCGTTTGAAGAAACGGATGATCAACGTAACGCTATTGAAGCTGTACTGGGTGATATGCAATCAAAACAAGCCATGGATCGCTTGGTCTGTGGTGATGTAGGCTTTGGTAAAACCGAAGTAGCAATGCGTGCAGCCTTTGTTGCGGTTAACGATAATAAGCAAGTTGCTATTTTAGTCCCTACCACCCTACTTGCTCAACAACACTACGATAACTTTAAAGACCGCTTTGCTGATTTTCCAATTGAAGTGGGTGTATTGTCTCGGTTTAACTCAACTAAAGAGCAAAAAGAAACCCTTGAAAAAATGAGTAATGGCAAGCTTGACGTGGTTATTGGCACGCACAAACTAATTCAACAAGACATCAACTTTAAAGATTTAGGCCTGTTAATTGTTGATGAAGAACACCGATTTGGGGTGCGCCAAAAAGAAAAAATTAAAGCCCTGAGAGCTGATGTTGACATACTCACCCTGACCGCTACGCCTATTCCTCGTACGTTAAATATGGCCATGAGTGGTATGCGCGATTTATCTATTATTGCTACCCCACCGGCTAAACGCTTAGCCGTTAAAACGTTTGTGCGCCAACGCGACGAAGAGCTTATTCGCGAAGCGGTACTGCGTGAAATTAAACGCGGCGGCCAGGTGTACTTTTTACACAACAATGTAGAAACCATTGAGCGTGTTGCTCAAGAAATTAGCGAATGGGTGCCTGAGGCAACAGTTACCTCAGCCCACGGGCAAATGCGAGAGCAAGAGCTTGAGCAGATCATGACCGATTTTTATCACCAAAAATACAATGTACTGGTATGTACTACGATTATTGAAACCGGCATTGATGTACCCACAGCAAATACCATTATTATGGACAGAGCCGATAAACTAGGTCTTGCTCAGCTGCATCAATTACGCGGACGTGTTGGTAGAAGTCATCACCAAGCCTATGCTTATTTACTCACAGGTAACCCTAAAGCGCTCTCTAAAGATGCGAAAAAGCGTTTAGATGCCATTGCCTCATTAGAAGATTTAGGCGCAGGCTTTGCCTTAGCAACCCACGATTTAGAAATTCGTGGTGCCGGTGAGCTATTAGGAGACGATCAATCTGGACAAATGCAAACCATTGGCTTTAATTTATACATGGAAATGCTTGAACAGGCTGTTAACGCGCTTAAAAATGGTCAAGAGCCAACCCTTGAAAATTTATTACAAAAACAAACCGAAGTTGATTTAAAGCTACCTGCCTTGTTACCTGATGATTATATTCATGATGTTAACGCGCGTTTAGGTATGTACAAGCGTGTAGCAAGTTGTGCTAACCTTGCTGATATTGATGAACTGCAAGTAGAATTGATAGATCGATTTGGTTTATTACCTGATGCAGCTAAAAACCTATTTAGTTTACAACAACTAAAAATGCAGGCGAGCAATTTGGGCATAACCAAAATAGAAGCTAACCCGAAAGGAGGCTACTTTGAGTTTAGTCAAAATACCAAGGTTAATCCTAGCTTCATTATTGGTTTGATACAAAGTGCGCCACACATTTATAAAATGGATGGCGCAAATAAATTACGCTTTGCCATTAGCGAGGCGAATGCCCGTGAACGCTTAAAAATGATCACTGCTATGATTGCAGATTTCGAAAAAAAGGTTAGCCATTAATGTTGCTGAAAAAATCGCTGGTTATTTTATGCTGCTTATTTAGCAGTACTGCATTTGCAGAGCGCTGGTTTGAAGTAGAAGTGTTAATATTTAAACAGCGCCCTGCTCCTTACTTACAAGAAGACTTTAGCTTAAAGCATGACGCCATTGAAGATAAAAACACCTTAGATTTATTGGCCTCTGCTTATAAAAACCAAGCAATGGACGCGTGTATAAACGGTGACCCACGCTTTCAAACACGTACATTTGCTGACACTTTGGTTAATTCAAACCCACAGTCTGCAGCGTGTAACGACAGCATTGATTATGTAAAAAGTTACGATGTGCTGCCAGTAACCCCTCAAGCACCAGTACAAGATACGATGGAGCAAACTTACCTGCTCGCTCCTGAACAACTGCAGTTTGAACAACAACGCCAAGCTTTAGACCGCAAAGGACTCACCCCTATATTACATACCGGCTGGCGGTTTGAAGGCGCAAGTAAATCACGCTCCCCTAGTATGCACTTATTTGCAGGCAACCAATTAAAAAACAATATGAACACCGGTTTTAGTTACGCCAATTCCGACTTTATTAGCTTACTTGATACTCCTGAGCCATTGTTTAATAAAGCACAGTCTCCGACCATGAAATGGGAGTTAGATGGCTTATTGAAAATACATTTACGCCATTATTTATACATTAATGCGGATTTCGACATTAGTGAAAAGCAAGATAATGGTGAGCTAGAATCAGCCCGTTTTTCACAATTTAGACGCGTTTTCAGCGAAGATATTCATTACTTTGATCATCCTCGTATGGGTATGATTGTACAAATTCGAAAATTTAACCATTAACAGTAGGAAAATAATAATGAAGAAGCTCCTAATAATTGCTGCAGCACTGAGTCTTGCTGCTTGTTCAAAAGTAAGCATGGAAAATTACGAAAAAATTAAAATTGGTATGGACAAAACAGAAGTTGAAGCACTTTTAGGCAGTGCTGATAACTGTGTAGAAAAAACATTACATACTAGCTGTACTTGGGGTGATGACGCTAAAAACATCGAAATTACCCTGGTATCAGACAAAGTAACGCTTTACAGCAAAAAAGGGCTAACGGATAAATAAGGACAACAAAGGAATAACGTATGTTATTCCTCTTTTTTTGCATCGCTGGTGTAAATAAGCTCTATGTTGACTATTTTACTGCGGTTTAAAGTGATTTTGTAACGCTGATAGAGCGTTTTATCCGGTTCGGTTAGAACCAATACCATGTTTAACTGATAGCGCCTTTCTACTCCCTGTTTAGAAATTTTATTGTTTTCTAAATGATAGAGCTTCCCTTCCCCTTTTTTTAAATAACGTGCAAACGGCGCGAGATTAAATTGCAGCGTTTGCTGCAAGCTATCGTAGCCTGGCAAAAATTCTTTAGCACTTACCCGGGTTTCACTAGCAAAATGCAGCCATTGCGCCGCCTGTTTGTTTTGCTGACGACGCTTAGAAAAAATTTTCCTCACTTCTTTGGGGATTTTTTTAAACCGAGTGTACTCTAACCAAATAAACTGACTCGCCACTTTATCTTTTGTGATACTGTTTTTAAAAATAAAGCGCCATTTTGGCCGCCCTCGCACAATAGCACGCCAAATAATACGGGTAATATCTTCTTTAAATATTTCTCTTAGCCCGTAAATAACCCCTAAAATTAGAATTAATGAAGCGGTTATTTCAGTAAAGGTAGAACGCGCATTTAAAATAACCACCATCACAAAAGCCATTATAACAGCTGTTACAGAGCCTTTTACCAACCGCTTTAAATAGCTATTAAGATAGCGTGTTTGGCGCTGTAAAATCACTCCATGCTCTATTAAACGCTGGAGTAAACGCATCTTATTAGTAATTCTGTTGGCGTCTTTAAGCGTTGAGTCAGAATTATATTGCTGCTCTGCTCGATACTCACTCTCTGACTTACAAAAGTTTAATAAGTCATTTCGCTCTTTAGCGTGATCGCTACTACGCGGGCCTTCATCAAGTAGCTTTAAAAAAGTTTGTTCAATTTGCCAGCTTAGGTAGTTATCAGCATTAGTATAAAACGGGATCAGCTTTTCGTTATCTGGGGTGTAACGTCTGAGTTTTCTAAGTAGGCTTTGGCTTTGTTCACAGAGCTCCATGGCTCGTTGATAAAACTCATCGCTTTCTTGAATTTTTAACGCATCTTTAATATCGGCATCAATTGCCAGACGCACTTGATAACAATATAAATTTAAATTTTGTCGGTAATCTTGCTGCTCACCTTTGTTCTTACTCACAAAGCGGCTTCGTACCAATGGAAGATGAATGTTATTCGCGTTATAGGCTACAAAAGATTTAAATTGGTTATTAAAGTAAGACTCTTCGCTGAGTGTTTGCGCGTTAATACCCATTTCGTTTGGGATAGAAAAATAAAGATCGAGACGCTGCTCTGCACGCGGTGATAGTTGCGGTTCAATAACAAACGATAAATTTTCGTCTTGCTTTAACAATGATGCCTCCTTCGGTTACCTACCTGAGTTTACGTGCCTCTTTAATTTTGTTCAACAAAAAAGGCCTAGTAAAAACTAGGCCTTTTAGTAGTTCTAATGAATTAAAATTAGAACTTAACGTTTACGCCAGCGAATAAACGACGACCTAACGTATCAAACGTGTACGGGTCAGTGTTTGAATCGTTATTACCTGAGTAATACGGTGGCTCTTTATCAAATAAGTTATTAACACCTGCAGACAATGTCACTGTATCATTAATTAAGTAAGATCCACTAATGTCATGGTACACAACTGAAGGCGTTGAAGGTGCATAACATGTCTCACCATCAATACATGCGAAGCTATCTAGGCCAGCAATGTAGCGTGCTTCATAAGTTGCATCCCAGTTATCTCCTTTAACTGTTAAGTTAAAGTTTGATTTGATATCTGCGTAACTACCAGCTCCACCCGTAATGTAACCAGCGTAATCTACAACAGCACCCGTATCAACAACGTATTCATCTAAATATGTTGTATCAAGGCCAGCTCTCCAGCTTAAGCCTAATGCATCAAATGAATACTTCAGATTTAAGTCAATGCCAGATGTTTTTTCAGAACCAATATTACGAAGCTGATTATTGAAAACAATGCGACCATCAGCTTGTAAAATTGCACCTGTGCTTGCACAAAGTTCGTTTGAACTGCTGTTTGAATTACCAATACATTGATCAACAACGAATTGGTTGTTGTATGTTGAAATAGCATTTTCGATTTCAATGTCGTAGTAATCTACGGTCATTGAGAAACCTTCAAACCATTGTGGTTCGTACACCACACCAAACGTTAAAGTATCAGCTTCTTCTGGTGTTAGATTTTGATTACCGCCCACAGTTACTTCTGCCTGGCTATCAGCACCTGGGTATTTTACTTGCTCATAAGATGGCGCATTACCTGAGTAAAGCTCATCTACCGTTGGAGCACGGAATGCGGTTGAACGTACGCCACGGAACATCAATTCATCATTTGCTTTCCAAGTAAAACCAAGTTTCCATGTTTCATCAGAACCAAAAGTGCTGTAATCAAACGCGCGGATTGCCGCACTTAATTCAACATATTCTGCAAATGGAAGCTCAGATAGTAAGGGTAATGCAAACTCAACATAAGCCTCATTCACATCAAACCCACCACTTGTTGGATCTACACGTGGATCGTTACCTAGACCTTGAGCAGCAATCGAATCAGGATTATACCATGCCTTTTCTTGGCGACGCTCTACACCCGCTGCAAATGCAGCATAACCTGCAGGTAGCTCAAACATTTCACCAGATAATGAAGCTGCCAAAATAAATAACTGGCTTCCACCTGAGTTTTGCTCTGTGTATATATAATCTTGAATGTTTTCTTGTGACCAAGATGCCTCATTTAAAGGCTTAAATGTACCTGCAGCTAAGTCTTCTGTGATTGCAGAAACGTTGTGCAGATTACTCATTTTATCAACAGAATCATTGCGACCAAAGTTTGCTGATGCATCCCATGAATAATCACCAATAATACCTTCAGCACCCACAACAACACGAACAGTATCAACTGTTTGCGATAAGTCACGAGTACCACTTTCAGCCATACGACGACGGTAGCTTATTTCATCACCATAGGCGTAATTAGTCGGTGTTGTAACGTAATTATCATTAGCATCTTTTACAAATGCACCATTAACGACTTGTCGCTTATCATAAGTTTGTGACAGTAAGCTGTCACCCATATCTTCGGTATATTTAAAGCCAAAGTTGATAGGCTGTGGTGCTAACTTTTGCTCTGACCAGCGCTTAGTATAGGTAAACTCGCTGAAAAGCATTGTGTCATCATTTAGTTCATAATTACCTAAACCTGTGATGTTTAAGCGTTCCATAGGTGTGTATAGGTAGCTTTTAGACGCATAGTTGTATGCATCGTTTTCATCGGTATAGCGGTGTAAGTTACCGCCAAGGCCACTTAAACCAGCATCGTCAGCAACACCCTGCTTCTCGATTTCACCTTTATCGTTGATGATATTAGCTGTATTAACATTGTAAATATGGCCGCCTTCGCTGAATGAAGAACCGCCACAGAAAAGTCCATTTTCGCCTTCAAATAAAGGACATGATGAGAAACCACGATCACCTTGACTTGCTTCACCACGATCAGTGTATTGAATACCAAAAACCATATTACCTTTGTCAAATGTTGTACCTAAGGTAAAGTCGATTGATGTTTCTGACGCATCATGTTTTGAAGTCATGGCTGTGTTGACGTTTAAATCTAAACCTTCAAAGTCATTTTTAAGGATAATATTTACAACACCCGCTACAGCATCTGTGCCGTATACAGCAGAAGCACCGTCTTTAAGTACTTCAATTTGTTTGATCATTGATACTGGAATAGTATTTAAATCAACCGTTGAAGCCGCACCAGTACCTGAATTGATCATACGACGACCATTAACAAGTACTAAAGTACGCTGTGAACCTAAACCACGTAAATCTATAGATGCACCACCGCCAGAGCCATTATTAACGCCAGGGTTTGTCATTGCACCACCCGTAGCCGTCATTTGTTGTAATACGCTATCTACAGATGTTGCACCTGATGCTTTAATTTCATCGGCACCGATAAGTGTAACTGGGCTAGCAGTTTCCATATCTGAACGCTTAATACGAGAACCCGTTACTTGAATTTTTTCAATTGACTTTGCTGCTTCGTCTGCAGCTAAAACCTGAACACTTGAGAACATTGGGATCGCTGCAATTACAGCTAAACCAAGAGTTGATTTTTTCATGGATGAACCCTACTTGTTGAAAATTTACCTAAATTGGTAATGCTCACTTTTATGAGAATTTTGAGTGAGCGGGAGCAACTTAGGCGCCTTTAACTGAATGAAAACTTAACGAACGATCACTATGCAACCAATGAAAATTAAGACGTCCCACGAAAGGAACAAAGGTTACAGTATGTTTCATTGTTAATTAATAAAAACAGTTAAAAATCATAAACTAAAGACCAAGCAATCACATAAAAAACACAGCTGAAATCAAATGAGTAGAGTTTGTAATCAAATGTAATTATTACAATAATGTGCCCTAAACAGGAAAATTAACATGTTAATCACAGCTCGTTATTAAAACGGTAAAACTAGGTGTTAATTCCTAACCATATTTATGCAAGTAGATTGTTTATTTAGTCTGAATTTTTTTGTTATAAGTTTTAATCATGCAAATTTTATGTGTATTGAAGGTTTCAGACGGGCTGCCAATTAAACTAAAAACGGCTATCAAAGTGGGTCCATTAGATAAATCTACATATAAATGATATAGGTGCTTTATTGCACGTATGAGCACAATTGAATAAGTAAGCCAAGCAGAGCTTAAGTTATAAACTTGGAAGGTAAATGGGTATATAAAAGCTTTATTAAGAATGGTTATTTTATCAGATGTACTTTAATTACAAATAACTATTAAATGTGAGGCATTTGGCTTTGCCGCTATAATTTTACGGGAATGGCGCAGTTAAAAACCACGCCTGAGTAGAAAGCCTTTAATAGGTAACGTTAAAAAAATATTCAACATTTTCACTTATGCCAGTGTTTGTATCGACAGTAGTAAGAATAAGCTTCCACACCATGTTTTTTTCTGAGCAAATCCCTACCATAGTATTAGCTACCCAAACGCTGCCCTGATTTTTAAATTGTACGGGAATGTAACCCATATACATGCTAACGCCTTCTAATTTAGCTGCAGTTATTGTTACACCAGTCGGTAACTGAGTGTAAATTGAAAACGGTGTCTCTGGTGATAGGGTTTCTTCGCTTAGCCAAACTTTAACTTGATTTGGAAAAATACACGGGTTGTTATTTTTACACTCTGTTTGTGATTGATTTACTTTTGGTGTTGATGTTGATCCAGAAAAGTCACAACCTAGTAAGAATAGTAGAAAAGAAAGTAAACATACTCTATATATATACATGCAGGTTCTCAAAGTATCTAATGTATTAGCCCAACATTTGGGCACGTTGGTTGATTATCGGCTTTAATGGGCAAGTAAGGTACAAATCACCTCAAAAAATAGACAGCAAGTTAATAAAGTTTGATTGATGTCATATTATTACGCAATTGACCTATCTTTTTAAGGCCAAAAAATTTATCATTTCAACCGCAAAAAAAACAAGTATTTCTTGAGATTATTATCTTTAACAACCACATATTGTGGGTTTTAGATAGTATACTTTGGAATAATAGTAGGTCCTACTTTTACAAGTAGGTAATTCATTTCTAAACGCATTTATTGCAGCGGAAGCCAGAAAATGAGCCAAACAGTAGCATCACAAACTGAGTACAATTATAAAGTTGTACGCCAATTCGCTATTATGACAGTGATTTGGGGCATCGTTGGCATGGGTATTGGGGTTCTGATAGCTGCCCAATTAGCTTGGCCAGCTCTTAACTTTGACACACCATGGTTAACTTACTCTCGACTTCGTCCGTTACACACGAACGCAGTAATTTTCGCATTTGGTACAAGTGCACTTTTTGCGACGTCTTATTACGTCGTACAACGTACATGTCAAACGCGCCTTCTTTCAGACAAATTAGCCGCCTTTACCTTTTGGGGTTGGCAGTTAGTTATTGTTCTAGCAGCAATTACTCTACCTATGGGTATTTCAAGTTCTAAAGAGTATGCAGAACTTGAGTGGCCAATCGATATCTTAATTGCTGTTGTTTGGGTAACTTACGCTATTGTATTTATGGGCACTATTGCAAAACGCAAAGTAGCGCATATTTATGTAGCTAACTGGTTCTATGCTGGTTTCATTATTACCGTTGCTGTTCTACATATTGTTAACAGCATGGCAGTCCCAGTCTCATTGACTAAATCATATTCAATCTATGCAGGTGCCGTAGATGCAATGGTTCAGTGGTGGTATGGCCACAACGCAGTAGGCTTCCTTCTAACTGCGGGTTTCTTGGGTATGATGTATTACTTTGTACCAAAGCAAGCGGGTCGCCCTGTTTATTCATACCGTTTGTCGGTTGTTCACTTTTGGGCACTTATCTCTCTTTACATTTGGGCAGGTCCTCACCACCTTCACTACACTGCGCTTCCTGATTGGACGCAAAGCTTAGGTATGGTGATGTCTATTATCTTATTCGTACCGTCTTGGGGTGGTATGATCAACGGTATTATGACGCTCTCAGGTGCATGGCATAAGCTACGTACTGACCCTGTTTTACGTTTCTTAGTGGTTTCATTGTCTTTCTACGGTATGTCGACGTTTGAAGGCCCGATGATGGCAATTAAATCTGTTAATGCGTTATCGCACTACACAGATTGGACTGTAGGTCACGTTCACTCAGGTGCATTAGGTTGGGTTGCGATGATTTCTATCGGTGCTATTTACCACCTTATCCCTGCGTTATTCTCGCAAGGTCGTATGTACAGCATTAAATTAATCAATACACACTTCTGGTTACACACAGTGGGTGTTGTTTTATACATTGTTGCAATGTGGATTTCAGGTGTAATGCAAGGTCTAATGTGGCGTGCAGTTAACTCTGACGGTACATTAATGTACAGCTTTGTACAGTCGTTAGAAGCCTCTCATCCTTTCTATGTTATGCGTTTCTTAGGCGGTGTATTCATCGTTACAGGTATGCTGGTTATGGCTTATAACGTTTATCGTACAGTTTCAGCGAAAAATAACTCGTTAGAACTTGATGAACAAGCGCAGTTAGCATAACGGAGTTAGATAATGAGCAATAAAAATTCACAAAACAAACACGAAATTATCGAGAAAAACATTGGCCTCATGGCCATCTTGACTGTTTTCGCAATCAGCTTCGGTGCATTAGTAGAAATTACGCCGCTAATGTTCCAAGACGATACAACCAAGCCAGTGGATGGGTTACGCCCGTTAAACGCACTAGAGTTTGAAGGTCGCGACATTTATGTACGTGAAGGTTGTGCTAACTGTCACTCTCAAATGATCCGTCCATTTCGTGATGAAGTTGAGCGTTACGGTCACTACTCTGTAGCAGGCGAGTCAGTATGGGATCACCCTTTCCTTTGGGGTTCTAAACGTACTGGCCCTGACTTAGCACGAGTAGGTAAACGTTACTCAGATGATTGGCATTATGCGCACTTAATGGATCCACGTGCCGTGGTTCCTGAGTCTAATATGCCAGGTTTCCCTTGGTTAGCAGAGAACACGCTTGATACAAGTCTGACTCTGAAAAAACTACAAATTTTCCGTGACACGTTTGCTATTAATCCAGAAAACCCAAAACACCCGGGTCTAGGTTATGGCAGTGACGAGGAATTAATCGCTGACATTGCTAAGGTTGATGCAATGAATGACGGTAAAGGTGCAACAGAAATGCAAGCCCTTATCGCTTATTTGCAACAACTTGGCACACATTTGAAGTAGATTATTATGGACTACGGGACATACAGAGGCATTTTGACTCTGGTAATTTTAGTATTATTTATTGTGATTGTTGGATGGGCATATAGCAAGCGTAGTAAAAGTCGTTTTAAAGACGCTGCTAATGTCATATTTGAAGATGAAAAAAAACACAACAATACACTCTCTAACGAGGAAAAGGGGTCTGAGAAATGACTAGCTTTTGGAGTATATGGGTTATTGTATTAACCCTTGCATGCTTAATCATTATCTTTGGTCTACTAGTTTGGAACTTAAAAAACTATGTAGGTGTAAAAGAAGGTGAAAGCTGTGGACATGAGTTTGACGGCATTCAAGAATTAAACAATCCACTACCGAAATGGTGGACTTACATGTTCTTCGCAACGTTTGTGTGGTCTGTTTATTACTTAGCAGCCTACCCAGGTTTAGGTAATTGGGAAGGTTTAGCAAAATGGACAAGCTCAAACCAAGGTATTACCTCTTTAACTGAATCGAAAGAAGCAGTCATTGAAGCGAAAGAAGATGGCCGTTTTGTAAAGCTAGATGCTGAATACCGCGCTGCTGAAGAACGTTTTGGTCCTATTTTTAATGAATTGGCTCAAATACCTGTTCTAGATTTAGTAGAGTCTAAATTTGCTGGTGATGCAGCACAGCAAGTTGCGCTAGAAAACGGCACTAAACATGAGCAAACTCAAGGTCAACTCGCAGTTGAAATTGGTCAACGTTTGTTCTCACAAAACTGTGCACAATGTCATGGCTCTGATGCTCGTGGTGGTACTGGCTTCCCTAACCTTACTGACAACGATTGGTTGTACGGTGGTTCTCCTGACAAGATCAGAGAAACATTACTTTTAGGTCGTGTTGCAGCAATGCCACCTTGGGGTGATGCATTAGGTGAGCAAGGCGTGAAAGAAATGACGGCTTACGTACTTAGCCTATCTGGTCGTACTGTTAACCAAAAAGATGCCGATGCAGGTAAAGCAAAATTTGCTATGTGTGCTGCGTGTCATGGTCCAGATGGTAAAGGTTCAGTTGCCCATAACCTACCGTTTGGTGCACCAAACTTAACTGATAACATTTGGTTATACGGTGGTTCTCAACGCGCTGTTGAAGAAACACTTAACCATGGCCGTGCTGGTGTAATGCCTGCATGGAAAGAGATTTTAGGCGAAGATAAAATTCACCTATTAACTGCTTACGTTTACAGCTTATCGCAAGATAAATAACGATAAAGTTAACAAAACGTTTCAGTTTTAATCTTTTTATTTCAGTAGATTAATTCAGATCAAAAAAGCCTCCACTCGGAGGCTTTTTTTTAGTCTTTTCATTCTATTTATTATAATATAGTCGCACATTAATTAATTTTAGAGCGACTATGCAACCGACTCCGTGGTATAAAAATTTTTGGCCTTGGTTTTTAATCTTCTTTCCTTTAGCTGCAATTATTGGCTGCATTAGTTTATTTATTACAGCCATTGGTAACGGCCCAGATATGGTTGTAGATGATTACTATAAAAAAGGCAAAGCAATCAACTTAGAACTCGTTAAGTTTGATAAAGCAAAAGCGTTGTATTTACATGGCGACCTAAATGTATCAGATGAGCGTGTAAGCTTTAAATTTACCAAAGGCGATACCAGTAATATACACGCATTAAGATTGTCGTTTTTTCACCGTACTATAAAAGCGCACGATTTTGAGGCCACTCTCACCCCCAATGCTAATCAAGAGTTCACTGCATTATTAGAAAGCTATACACCAGGCGCATATTCGGTGTTTATTGAACCCGTTGATAACAGTTGGAAAATGAAAGAAAACGTTAGTTTACCAACCACCGCCACCGTTTTAGTGACTCCTAACTATAAGTAGTATTTAGTATGTCTAAAAATTGCTTTCATTGTCTTGAAAGTGTCCCTGCTGGATTTAGCGCACATGTTGTTATAGACAATACCGCTGAGCCAATGTGTTGCATTGGCTGCCAAGCTGTTGCACAAAATATCATTGACCAAGGGATGACCGACTACTACAAATATCGCACTGTTAGTGCCGGTAAAGTAGAGCAACTCGTCCCTGAACAACTCGCTTTTATTAAAAGCTATGACAATGAAGATATTCAAGATGGGTTTATCAGTACGCATAACGACAACTCTGAGGTGCTTCTCAGTGTTGAGGGCATTACCTGCGCCGCCTGTGCCTGGCTTATTGAAAAGCAATTACTTAACCTTAAATCGGTAAAGCGCGTTGATGTAAACACCTCAACTAATCGCGCTATGATCCAATGGGATAAAAGCGCAACCCCTTTAAGTGAGCTAATCACCTCACTGGCTGAAATAGGCTACAAAGCCTATCCATTCCAATCAGATTTAGAAGCCCAGCAAAAACAACAAACAGCTAAAGCCTATATTCGCCGCCTCGGCGTGGCAGGCTTAATGACCATGCAAGTGATGATGTTTGCCTTTGCTATGTACTTTGGTATGTTCTCTGGGATGGACAGCAACTTTGAACAGTACTTTAGATGGATCAGCTTGATCCTTGCAACGCCCGTAATTTTATACAGCGCCCTGCCCTTTTTAAGTAATGCAATTAACGGCTTAAAAGCAAAACAACTGAATATGGATTTACCGGTATCATTGGCGATTTTTGGTGCCTATGGTGCAAGCTGTTACGCCACCGTAATGGAAGTCGGTGAAGTTTACTTTGAATCTATTTGTATGTTTACCTTTTTACTCTTATTAGGTAAATACTTAGAATTTAGAGCGCGCTTAAAGGCCAGTGAATTTACAGCCAACTTACAGAAGCTACTGCCACTGACTGCCCGTACACTCGATGAAAACGGCAAAGAGCACATAATTGCCGCTAAAAAGCTCAAGCTTAACGATATCGTTTTAATAAAAGCAGGCGAAACTATCCCTGCCGATGGCATCTTAGTCAAAGGCAGCACCAGTGTTGATGAGTCTATGATGACTGGTGAACATCAGCCAGTACGAAAGTATATTAATCATAACGTGTATGCGGGCACGGTTAATCATGATGGTATTATTGAAATAAAAATCAATAAGCTGGGCCAAAATACCCTGCTTAATCAAATTATTCGCCTGCAACATAATGCCCTAACAAAACGCCCACGGTTAGTAGAAATTACCGACAAAGTCGCGCAGTGGTTTGTTGCCGTATTACTGGTATTTGCCTCTCTAACCGCCATTGGCTGGTATCAAATTGACCCTGATGTCGCTTTTTGGATCACTATATCGGTGTTAGTGGCCACCTGCCCGTGCGCATTAAGTTTAGCTATTCCAACCGCGTTAACGTGTGCTGTGGCTACCTTAACTCGTAAAGGTATATTAATTAAGCAAGCACATGTGCTCGAAACACTCTCAAAACTTACTTTAGTTGCTTTTGATAAAACCGGTACGCTTACGCAAGGTAAATTTAGCCTCGACGTTGTTGACATACTTGATGGTAAGTACAGCAAAGAGCAAATTCTTGATATTGCAGCACAGCTTGAGAGCTATTCTGAGCACCCTATTGCTAGCGCCTTTAAAGAGTTTAAAGGTCAGCGTAAATTTGACGATGTACAGCTCCATCCAGGGGTTGGGATCAGCGCTCAATACGATAATACGCACTACGCCATTGGTAAAAGTGGCTGGTTTGATACCAAAAAAACCAATGCGCAAGCTACCCTTTACATAAACAAGCAACCCGTTGCACGCTTTTACTTTGTTGATAAAGTAAAAACAGATGCCGATAAACTCATTAACTCGTTAAAGGCTGCCAATCTAAGTTGTCATATGCTAACAGGTGACGCCTCAGATGCCGGTGCCAAGGTGGCAAAAAAATTAAAGCTTGATTCAGTACAAGCCAGTTGTAGTCCCAAAGATAAACAAGACGCCGTTGATCATTGGTCAACTCAAGGTGAAGTTGTTGCTATGGTTGGCGATGGCGTAAACGACAGCCCAGTCTTTGCCAGCGCTCACTTATCAATCGCCATGGAAACAGGAGCTGATATCTCTAAAAACAGTGCCGATGTTGTGCTGCTTAACAGTGATTTAGCCTCTATTGATCATTTGTTGACGATTGCTAAGCAAACACGGCGTATAATTAAGCAAAACCTAGCGCTTTCTTTATTATATAATGGCTCTATATTACCGCTTGCTGCTATGGGTTTAGTTGCGCCTTGGATGGCGGTAATTGGTATGTCTGCCAGCTCTATTATTGTGATATGTAATTCACTAAGGCTATTAAAGTTATGAGCATAATTTATATTTTAGTTCCTATCGCTATCTTGTTTGTACTAATTGCCATTGGCGTGTTTTTTTGGGCAGTAAAAGGCGAGCAATTCTCTGATTTAAACAAGCAAGGCCACAGTATTTTGTTTGAAGACGATAAAGAGCAACATAATAAAAGTAATGATTGATCCAATTTTTGTTAGCGCTTTTTTAATGGGGTTGATTGGCAGTGGCCATTGCATTGCTATGTGCGGCGGCATTGCCAGCTCATTACAATTAGCCAGTAACAAGCGCCAAACTTGGTTGTATTCTCTAGCCTATAATAGCGGCAGAGCGCTAAGTTATATGCTTGCTGGTGCCCTTGTTGCCGGTATTAGTAGTCAATTTGCCACACAAAACTCGGCCTTTGCACTGTTTTTATCATTTTTAGCGGGCATGTTTATGTTACTGGTCGGCGTTTATATCATGCGCTTAGCCGCGACATTACAATGGCTCGAAAAACTCGGCAAAACCCTCATTTGGCAGCACTTAATTAAACTTAATAAATATTTAATGCCCATTGATTCCCCATTAAAAGCGCTTGGTTATGGCGCACTATGGGGCTGGTTACCGTGCGGCTTAGTATATTCTGCGCTCACATGGGCGATGACCAGTGGCACTGCCATAAATGGTGCTCTGGTTATGCTGGCATTTGCCCTAGGGACGTTCCCTGCCATGATCACCTTAGGTGTGGCTGCACAAAAGCTCAATACGCTTTTTAATCACCCTTGGACGCGAATAATATTAGGCAGTGTTATCATTTGGTATGGTATCTACCTTCTGATCATTGCAACAGACAAGCTAGTGCATTAACATTGGTAAATGTTGTGCATAGAAATTTAACGGATTGAACTTATGGATTTTTCTCAAAGTCGTGCTAAAGGTAATTGTGCCATTAGCTGTAATAACTGCAGTATTAGCCAGTTATGTTTACCATTTTCTTTAAATGGCCAAGAAATGGATAAACTTGATGAGATCATTGAGCGAAAAAAACCATTACACAAGGGTGACTACTTATTTGAGTCGGGCGCACCTTTAAATGCAATTTATGCAGTTCGTTCGGGGTCGTTTAAATCGTATACCTTGTCAGAGCAAGGCGATGAACAAATTACAGGCTTTCATTTAGCGGGTGACCTTGTTGGCTTTGACGCCATCAATAAAATGCAACATCAAAGTTTTTCTCAAGCACTAGAAACCTCAATGGTATGTGAAATTCCCTTTGAAACTCTTGACGAACTAGCCGGTAAACTGCCTAAATTGCGCCAACAAATAATGCGTTTAATGAGCAGTGAAATAACCTACGATCAGGAAATGCTGTTATTACTGAATAAAAAATCAGCAGAAGAACGTCTTGCTAGCTTTATTTATAACTTATCAGAGCGTTTTGGTGAGCGTGGTTTTTCACGTAAAGAATTTAGATTTACCATGACCCGCGGCGAAATTGGTAACTACTTAGGTTTAACAGTAGAAACTATCAGCCGTTTATTAAGCCGTTTTCAAAAAGCCGACTTAATTAAAGTAGAAGGTAAATTTATTACTATTTTAGATAATGACGCTTTAGCCAAAACTGCTGCGATTGTTAAGCCTCGTTAATAATCATTTCTCATTTTAAAATTAATCCTACCCTGAATTGGAGCGTAATTATTGCAATTATGCTCTATCTCTACTAACACTTTGAGTAGAGGTATTAACCATTCACTTTTAAGAGTCGATGAATGAATTGTCTGGCTCATTTTTTAATATAAAAGCAACTACGTCCTATTAAACTCTTACATAGAAGGACAATCTTATGCCTAAATCTTTATTTCTATTTATCGCTCTTTCTTTAAGTATTTTATTTAGTAGCCAAGCATCGAGCTCAATGATCCCCGATGACGGCATTGATGACTCAGAAGCACTAAAAGACTTGATTTTAAACACTGCAGAAAATTCTGAGCTTAAAATAGACAAGCCAGGAGTTTATGACATCTGCTCAGCTATTATTGTTAGAAATCTTAACAATATTGTTATTACAGCTAATACTGGCGTTATACTAAAAAAGTGTGACCAATTTGAAGGAGAGTATATTTTATCCTTTTATAATTCACGCTTCATAGAAATTAATGGTTTTATTTTTAGAGGGTTAACCACAGACAAAATTAATTATGTTTGGGGTGAGCAAGGTATCCTTTTTGCCGGCTCCGAAGATATTTCAATTAAATATAATCAATTTTTTGATTTTGGCGATGCGGCTATAAGAGCAACATCTTCACACTTATCATCCCATGATACGAATATCAATTCTTTCAGAATTGATATTCGTAATAATTACTTTGAAAATGTCACACAAGTAACAACTACTCACCCGTGGAATAATAACTATGGAGGTACGCATGATATTACAGTTGAAGATAATATTTTTGAGGGATTGAAGGGATCATTGAAATTTGCCACGGTTAAACCTGTATCAAAGGCTCTAGTAAGATATAACACTTTCAAAAACACCAAAGGCACCGCTATAGAAATTACTTATTACTCTAACGTAAAAATTATTGCTAATACCTTCATAGACAGTGATAAGTTTATCCTCAATGCTTACCCTAACAAACCAAAAAGTGTGACCGAGCCTTTTAATTGGGGAAGTATTTATTTTACTCACAACACAGTTTTACGTTCTAAGGGAGGCATTAGAATACAGTCAGATGTAACCGGCGAGCTAATAGATGACAAATACGTAAGAGGCATTTATATCAATAACAATCACTTTATTGACGTTGATATGACTGTTTATCCTGAAAAGAAATATTGGTATCTTATTAACTTATTCAGTAGAGGTGGAAAGAGTTATCTGTTTTCTACCATTAAAGATAATGTTTATAACTTACTACCTGAAGTGGGCTTTGTGAAAAAAACGAGTGGATTCACTGTAGAAGACAACACTTTAATAAAACCTGAGAATAATTAAATTTTTATAAAGCCGTACATGCTTTTATCCAAGATAAAGAGTTTTAAAATTAGAGAAACTTTATTTCTTGATATAGAACAAGAATATTAGTGCTACCCCTTTAACTGTTGTGTATTTGCGTTACACTCAAGGTATAACTGTTAAGTGAATGGAGTAGCACAATGGAAACGATTAAACGTATTATCGCGGTTATTGACCCAACTAAAGACGATCAAAATGCCCTCGCGCGTTCAATAGATTTAGCCAAAAAATCAGGGGCTAGCATTACCGCCTTTATGACGGTGTACGATTTCTCTTACGAAATGACTACTATGCTCTCTGGTGATGAACGTGAAGCAATGCGTAAAGCGGTGTTAAAAGATCGCGAATTATGGTTAAAAGATCTTGTCTCTCCTTATCAAAACATTAATATTAATACCCAAGTCATTTGGCATAACCGCCCTTACGAAGCCATTATTAATACCGTTATTAATGATAAATATGACCTAGTGATCAAAGGTACTCATCAGCATGGTGCGCTTAAAGCAGTTATTTTCACGCCAACAGACTGGCACTTAGTCAGAAAATGCCCAACCCCTGTATTATTTGTAAAAGATATGGCGTGGCCAGCACATGGGAATATTTTAGCGGCTGTTAATGCAGTCAGTGAAAATGATCAGCACCTGTCACTGAATAAACGCATAATTAAAGATGCACAATTTTTAAGTGAACTGGCTAATGCTAAACTTAACTTAGTCAATGCATACCCTGCTACACCGGTTAATATAGCAATAGAGATCCCTGAGTTTAACCCAGGGTTATATAACGAATCAGTTAAAAAACATCATATTGAATCAACCAATGAACTCGCTAATGAGTTTAAACTAACCTCTGATCAATGCTTTATTGAAGAGGGATTGCCAGAAGATGTGATACCGGATGTTGCAAAACGCTTAAACAGCGAATTAGTGGTTATTGGCACGGTCGGACGGACTGGCTTAAGCGCTGCCTTAGTAGGCAACACTGCTGAGCATGTTATTGACAGCCTTGATTGTGATGTACTTGCACTTAAACCTGATGGGTACGTAAGCCCGCTTGCAGAAAGTTAGCGTTTGCAGTAGCTCCCATATTACATATGGCATATAATACGCCCCTTTATTTTTAGCAATTAATTTTGCCGTACTATTTACAAGGGGGCGTAGTGTCTCATTCTGCTCAAGCCAAAGCTCAATACAACTTAAATAAGCTTCAAAAGCGTTTACGCCGCCTCACAGGTCAAGCTGTCATGGACTTTAACATGATTGAAGAAGGTGACCGTATTATGGTGTGCTTATCGGGTGGCAAAGACAGTTACACTATGCTCGACATGTTGCAACATTTACAACGTGTTGCACCTATCAAGTTTGATTTATTTGCAGTAAATCTCGACCAAAAACAACCTGGTTTTCCTGAGCATGTGCTTCCTGAGTATCTTGATAATTTAAATATTGAATACAAAATTGTAGAAGAAGATACCTACAGTATTGTTACTGATATTATTCCTGAGGGTAAAACAACCTGCTCGCTTTGCTCTCGCTTGCGCCGTGGTATTTTATATCGCACGGCTAAAGAGTTAGGTGCGACTAAAATTGCACTGGGTCATCACCGCGATGATATGATAGAAACCTTGTTTTTAAATATGTTTTATGGCGGAAAACTAAAAAGTATGCCGGCTAAACTAATGAGCGATAACGGTGAGCATATGGTTATTCGCCCACTGGCATATTGTAAAGAAGCCGATATAAGCAAATATGCGTTCAGCCAAGGCTACCCTATTATTCCGTGTAATTTATGTGGCTCACAAGAAAACTTACAGCGTAAACACACTAAAAATATGCTGGAGCAATGGAATAAAGAGCACCCGGGCCGTATAGAGAGTATTTTCACCGCCATGCAAAACGTTGTGCCTTCACACTTAGCTGATAATCAATTATTTGATTTTACCAACTTGCAAACGGGTGACGTTATTGATGGGGGCGATATCGCGCTCGATAAACCAGATATTCCAAAAGCGCCAGTTAATAATGAACAAGATGAAACAAACCAAGCCGACGTGGTTACCATTAATTTAAGCTAATTTTTAAGGGTTTGCAGTAATGCAAACCCTTCACTTTGTTCTATGCTGCTACTGACCAGCAGCTAATCCTTGTAAAAACTCTAAACTCTGCACTTCTTGTTTGTTTGCCTGATAAGGCAACTGCTGTAAGCTGTCGTAAGCAAAATCTTCAATAGTAAACTCGCTAATTTCACTTTCACCAAAACTGTTAAGCTCACCTGGGCTTGGCGACATACGTTCAATAACAAAGTCCCTCAACCGTAAGTCATTCGTTTGCTTGGGCAAAACAGACCAATGCGCTTTAAAGTCAATTTGCTGACTGCCCTCATTTAAACGTGCTTTAGCAACTAAATGTGCCAATGGCGAGGTGCCACTGTATAAGTTAGCTCTTAAACGGTATAAGCCACTTTTTATAACTGTTAAATTAGCAGGCACTATCATATTATCATTACGTGGATACGCGTTATCAAAGCTAGTTAGCGTTGCACTAGGCGGCATATAGTGTATTTGTGCCACCACAGGAACTATTTTACCCGCGATATCTGCTTCAACTAATAATTGTAAATTACGTGGATAGTCTTCTTCACCTTTAAATATCATTGCCAGCTCATTTTGACGAGCCACACCGCTTTGCGTTTTTAGCGACTTTTTGGTGTCTGTATTACTGAGTGTCACTACCGCCTTACCTAAATTTGGGGCGCTTACGGTTAGCTCTATAGCTTGTGGATACACATACCGATATTGAGACAAGCTCACTGTTAACTCCCCTCCTTGCTCACCCACTGGGCTGCTAACAGGAAAGAACTGATTTGGCTTAAGTCTGTCCTCATCATATACCGTTAATGGTTGTGAATAAGGCGGAAACGCCAAACTTTTCTGATACTGATCAGCAACCACAGAGGCGGCTTTGGCTAAGTCTTCATCAAATGCTGACTGAGTTACTGAGCTGGTTTTTGTTGTTACCTTTGTCACAGGTTGGCTTAGCGTGCGCTGCTGAGCAGGAGGTGTCGATATCGGCTTTTTATCATTAAGAGGGGCTTGTTTTAGGGGGTAACTTGCATGACCCTCATCAATTAAAAACCACATAATTAGGCCCAAGCTGATAGCAAAGCCAATCACGTAGGACTTTTTCATCGGTTAGTTATCCTATATAAAACGTGTAGTACGTATACTACACGATGTTTTAAGTATGCTTATATCACGGGATCACATTATATATAAGTGCCGATGCACTCAAATTATCTGAGTCTTTTACATAACGATATTGTTTCTTCCAAAACCAACTACCTGTGGTTTCATCTACGGTTTCAAACCCTAGCGTGTCGCCAGCTACCGTAATGTTATTCATCGCAATCGTTACATTTCCTTGGCGCTGCGCTTGTTGAATCTCGTTATGACTATAACTGTTAGTCATCATTAATGGATAATGATATGGCATAAAACTATTAACAGCATCACCTTGCGATTTTAAACGCCCATTAGTGTCAATATTGGTGCTACAGCTACCAAATGAGTTTACAGAGCTTGCACCACATGATGAGTGAGTAGCCACTACCGAGTCGTCATTACCGCGTAAAAATCCAGCCGTTAAACCTAAGTAAGCATTACCATCGGCTACAAAACGTAAACGAGGTGTGCGTGCATCAGGTAATGGCGCAATTCTGCGTGCATTATTTACTTTTAAATCGTGCAATACGCCTACCGCCTCATTAACTTCACTGCCTAACCACCACGTTAGCGCGGCATCTACAGCAAAATTCCACGATGCGCCTGTTAATGTACTCACCGCTAAGTCGGCCAATTCACTGCCGCCACCAGCACCCGCTAAATCAAAGGTGGCAATAATATTAAGCGGCTGTAATCCGGCATTTTCAAGCCAGTTTTCTTGGTTATCTATAATATATCGGGCAACTAAGTCACCGGTTGAATGAGTCACAAATACACAGCCTGGCTCGCATAGATTTGAGCGAGAAATTTGCTGTAGTTTAGGCCATACCCAATCGGTGGTGATTTTTCCTTCTATTCGTTCATATGCAGGCCAATCGATGCGCTCATCTGCGCGGTTCACCCAATAAGACTGCCAATAGCTTTGTCCATTGTTTACCACATCACTGGCTGCTCTATTGGTAAGTTGTGATACCTGCAAACCATGAATTAAAATTACCTTATACTCTTTACTGAGCGCAGAAAAACTCATCAGCAGGCTTAATGCTGCTGCAAATAAAGAGACGCGTTTAAATATGTGTGTGTTGTTCATATTAATCCTTAACTGATTCAATATTTTTATTATGCTTAGCTTGTTACACGCTGTTGTCGGTGCATGGTAAAAGCAACGCATTGACCAGTATTGGGAACAAAGTTAAAAAATGCAACATTTTGTTATCATTTTCACTGTTAAGGCTAAATATCTGCGTTAAAATACGACAAAAGCGCTAAACTATTGTGCTATTTGGAACAGTTTATAAGTTTTATAAGCCGCCATTGAAAACACCATGAACTTTTTTATTAACTATCGCATGGCACTACTTTTTATCAGCGTAATAGCGTAAGTTAGTTACATACGAACAACCAAGGAATCATAATGATAAAAAAAATAATGTGTGGTGGCTTTTTATTAACCGCCATTTCCGCGCCTAGTTTTGCCGCGAGTGTTAACACCCAACTTGAACAAGCAACACAAAGTGTGAGTGAAAAGGTCATTAAATGGCGTCGTCACTTACATCAATATCCAGAACTGAGTAATCGCGAATTTGAAACCGCCAAGTACATTACTGAACATTTGAAATCACTGGGTCTTGAAGTACAAACCGGTGTTGCTCATACCGGTGTTGTGGCAAAATTAAGCGGCGGTAAAAAAGGCCCTTTAATCGCATTGCGTGCTGATATGGATGCTTTACCGGTTACCGAACAAGTTGATTTACCCTTTGCCTCTAAACAAACATCAACCTATCGTGGCAATGAAGTAGGCGTTATGCATGCCTGCGGGCACGACACTCATGTTGCTATTTTAATGGCCGTGGCAGAGTCACTGGTAAAAATAAAAGATCAGTTAGCGGGCGAAGTACTGTTTGTATTTCAACCGGCTGAAGAAGGTGCCCCCGAGGGCGAAGAAGGTGGCGCTGAGCTGATGTTAAAAGAAGGCTTATTTAAGCAAAAGCCTGAGGCCGTGTTTGGTTTACATGTCACCAGCTCACTCAATACAGGGCAAATTGGCTTTCGTGAAGGGCCACTAATGGCCAGTGAAGATTCTTTCACAATTAACGTAACGGGGCGTCAAACACATGGTTCACGTCCATGGAATGGCGTAGACCCAATTGTTGCTTCATCACAAATTATTATGGCAACTCAAACAATCGCCTCTCGCCAAGTTGATGTAACTAAAGCACCTTCAGTCATTTCGTTTGGCGCAATTAATGGCGGCATACGCTCAAATATAATCCCTGATAATGTAGAGCTGATTGGTACCATTAGAACCTTTGATCAAACTATGCGCGCCGATATTAAAAAACGTTTAGCTAAAACCGCTGAGCTGGTTGCCGAATCCGCTGGTGCTAAAGCCGATGTGCATATAGATCACGGCTACCCTGTCACAGTAAACAATGTAGCACTCACCCAAAAAATGACCCCAACGCTTGCCCGTATTGCTGGTGCTGACAATATTATTACCACCGATTTAATTACCGGCGCAGAAGACTTTAGTTACTATGCGCTTGAAACCCCTGGGCTGTTTTACTTTTTAGGCGTCACTCCAAAAGATCAAAACGCTAAAACGGCAGCAAGTAATCATTCACCTCAGTTTTATGTTGACGAAAGCGCCTTACAACTCGGCGTAGAGTCATTATCTCAACTGGTTGTTGACTACTTACAATAACAACTCAACGTAACAAGCACAGGGGTAATAACCTTGTGCTTGTTTTATTAGAGAGTGTTATTCAGCTAATATAAATCCCCTTTCGCTTACCTTTAATTATATAAATTCTCAATCAGGTAAGGACACCTTAATGACAGCAGAATATTTTAATTTTTTAAGCCTAATTGGTGTGGCTTTTTTTGCAATTTCAGGTGCGTTATTAGGCCATGATAAAGATATTGGCGGATTTGGAGTGGTGGTTGTTGGCTCAGTCACTGCGCTTGGCGGTGGCACGCTCAGAGACATACTTCTTAACCAACCCGTTTTTTGGATAGCCAACCCCGATTTTTTATATGTCACCTATGGCGCTATTTTTGTCACTGTTATGTTTATTCGCCACTTACCCGATGTGTCTAACTATTACATGTTGTTGGTTGATGCAATTGGTATGGCTATCTTTAATGTGGTCGGTATCGAAAAAGCATTAATTGAAGGCACCACCATGATGGTTGCACTTACAATGGGCATGACTACGGGGATATTTGGTGGCTTAATACGCGACGTGATCTGTCGAGAAGTGCCGTTGGTGATGCGAGAAGAGCTCTACTCCACCGCCTGTTTTGCAGGAGGCTTGACCTATGCCGCGCTATTTTTATTAGAAGCCCCTTATTTATGGTGCATTCTTGGTTCGCTGTTGGTCAGTGTTTTTTTAAGATTGGGCGCGCTCCATTTTGGCTGGCAGCCCAATCTATTTAGAAAAAGAACACCAAAAATAAACGATTAGTATAAGCATTGCGTTACACTAATCGCTCATAGAGTCCTGATGCCCGTGACACACTTTTACCCATCGCCAGTTGCAGCACTTTTTTATCTGCTACCAGCTCAAAGGTCTGCTTTGCACGGGTAATACCGGTATACACTAATTGCCGGTTAATACCGACGCTCGCTTGTTTAAGTGGTGGCAATACCATAGCAGTGTAACTAAACTCTGAGCCTTGCGATTTATGAATGGTCATAACATACACTTTATCGTGCGCTGGGAGTCGTGCAGGTGAAAATGCACGTTCATTACCCTGCTCATCAATAAACAGTGCTTTGAGTTGGCCACTGTCATCAGGCATTAAAATACCTATATCGCCGTTAAAAAGTTTAAGTTGATAATCGTTTTGGCTAATCATAATAGGCATACCCGTGTAATGCCGCTGATTAGGGTTAACGCTAATTAACCCTTGCTGTTGCAATACACGCTCAATACGTTGATTTAAACTATTAACGCCGTAATCGCCTTCACGCACCGCGGCAAGTAATTGATAGCGGGCAAAAGCCTCATGCACTTTGGCAACACTAGCTCCTTGGGCAATCAGTGTTAAATAATCACCGTAGTGACTTGCCGCGCTGTTTATAAGCTTTTCAATCGGTGTAGAGACAAAATCGTAGTCTAAAATAACATCGCTAAAATGCCCTTGCGTACTGTGTTGTTCAACATAATTTAAAATACCCCGATCATTGGTATTAACAGCCAAAGCCAATTGGCCTATGCCACTTTGGGCATCAAAGCGATAACTATGTTGTAAAAAGGCAATGCAATCAGCCAGTTTAAACTCACTCTGAGTTTGCGCGCCAAGTTTAGCTGCGCCATTAAAACACACCTTATTTAATTGCTCACAGCGTGCTTTTGAATATTGCGGTGTTTGCCCAAGCACTAAACCTTGGCATAAATCACTCATTACACTGCCGGTATCAACCGAGGCGAGTTGGTCTTTATCGCCGAGTAAAATCAATCGGGCATGCGCTGGCAAGGCCTCAATTAATTTAGCCATGAGCGATAAATCGACCATACTGGCCTCATCAATAATCAATACATCAACATGCAACGGATTGCTTTTATCGTGCCTGAATTTATTAGTAAATGGCTTAACTCCCAACAAACGATGAATGGTTTGCGCACTTTGCGGGATCAACGCATTAATATCAGCCGGTATTTCTGTGAGCTTATTTTTAGCTCCTAAAATTGACTCTGTTAATCGCGCCGCTGCTTTACCTGTGGGTGCTACTAATTTTATGCTCAATGGTGCAGCCTGATATAACGACTGTAAAATGGCTAACAGCTTTGTCACCGTGGTAGTTTTACCGGTTCCGGGGCCACCGGTGATCACACTAAAGCCCTTTGTTGCAGCAATGGCACAAGCGACCTTTTGCCAATCAATATCAAGCGTTGGATTATCAGGAAAGTAGCGTGTTAATAACTCAGTAAGGACTTCATCATCAATATTGAGTTGTCGCTCACTCATTGCCAGTAATCGCTGCGCTAAAGTTTGCTCATACCCTGCTAAACGCGAAAAATACAACCGCTGATTAAACAATTGCAGCGGCTTGTGATCCCCCACACTGTGATGCGCGTGTAAGTAACTTATTGCTGCCTCAGTCGTAAAATCGTCACTAAATGGGGTGAGAGTGTCAGGTACGGTGCCTTCTAATTTACTAAAGTCGCTTTGGCGTAAATTAAACGGATTAGCCCAATCAATTTCTGTTAGAGTTAAACAACTATGCTGGCTTTGCTGTGATAAACACAGCATTAAAATAATATAAAATAATTCGTCATAATCATGTTCAGTATTGTTACCACTGAGTAATTCAGCCAGCTTTACATCCACAACACGTACGCGGTGCTGCTCAGTTAAATAGCTAAGCAGCGGCACAACTTTAGGTGTTTGAGTTACAGAGTCCGCTAGTTGTTCATTGAGTAACGACGACTCATCAACAGGCGCGTCGTCAAAGTCATCAAACAAACCGGGTTGTTGGTTTAAATCACTCATAGCATCGCTCCTTGGCTAAACAAACCATCTAAAATAATAACTTGCTCTGTACTTAACTGTTTAAAGTACACCCCTTCACCCGCTGGCATACCGCGTAAAAAGGTATAATACACGCCGCCTAAATGCGTCTCTATGGCATAGTCAGGAATACGTTGTTTAAGTAATCGATGCAGCGCTACGGTATAAATTAAATACTGTAAATGATATTGGTGGCTGGTCATGGCTTGCTCAAGCTGCTCTGGCTCATAATCTGCAAGGGTACTGCCCAAATAATTCGATTTATAATCTAAAATATAATACTTGCCTTGGTAACAAAAAATTAAATCTATAAAGCCTTTTAGTAAGCCTTTTACATGGGCAAATTCAAGTTTGCTTTGGCTAAAATCAAAGTGTTTAATCAGCATTTCGTTGAGTTTAGGCGCACTTAGGCTAGCAAGCGGTAAGTTAAACTCCATTTCAACAAGACAATCACTCGGTGATAATTGACTCAAGCTTAAATTATTTTCACTATTTAACGGGCAATTAAGCGCATCGAGTATCCATTGCTCGGTAATTTGCTGCCATTGCTCATCAATATGGTATTTTTCAAAGGCACGTTTAATTACTGCCGATAAGTTTTGCTCTGGATTTGAGGGGTGAACAAGCGGGCTGGTAAAATCAAGTTGCTCGAATATTTCGTGTAAGCAACTTCCTGGTTTTGCACCTTTTGGAAAACTATACGGTGAGAGAAGTTCATCTTGTTGCACCGCAAACTCATCTCTTTGATGATCTTCATCGCTGCGCCCAGGTGCCAGTTGGTCAGTATGCTTTTTAAAGCTCAAGGCACTAAAACTGGTTGCCCGCCAATCGCGTTCAATCTGCGTGGTTACAGTATTAATACTCAGCGCCTGCTTTTCAACGTGTTCATTATTAAAGCGAAGTATGCCCTGCTCGAGTAATTCACCCGAGGTAATTTGCAGATATTCCATCGAATCATTGGCATCACAAAACTCACTTAAATGAGTGCGCCATGTTTGGCTGCTGGTTAACGCTAACCCTGAGAACAACACATGCCCAAGCGCACTACTTTGAATCGCTAAGCGGCTACTTTGCCCTTGCCCGATGTTATATACACCCAAGGCACAAAAATGCACTGCACGGGTCAATGCGACATACAATAGGCGTAAATCTTCGGCTAGGCGCTCTTGCTCTGCTTGTTGCAAGGCGTCTTCGTCTTTACTTAAATCAAAAATTAACTTGCCGTTATGGTGATAAAGCGCGTCTTTAGTTTCACGATAGCCACTAGCAAAGGGCATAAATACCAATGGATATTCAAGCCCCTTTGAGGCATGCATAGTGACAATTTTAACCAAATTTGCGTCGCTCTCTAAACGTACTTGCACAGTTTCGCCATCTTGTTGGCTCACCTTTTGCGCAAACCAACGCAACAAACGAAGTGTCCCTTCAAGCTCTATTTGTTTTTGCTGCAGTATTTCACCAAGGTGTCTAAAGTCGGTAAGCCAACGTTCTACGTTATAGCCCAAGCCTTGCCATTTGGCACTGAGTTGATTATGACTCAGTAAGCGTTCAAGCATGGCCATAGCCCCTTGCTTGTGCCAAATATGGCTAAGTTGAGCAAAAAAGTTTAAGTGTTCTTGCCATGCATTTTCATCATCGGCCAAAGCAAAAATATCGTTATAACTTAAACAGAATAATGGCCCTGCGAGTACACCTCGTAGTAGCGACTCGTCGTACTGGCCGTGCAATGCGGTTAAAAAGTTGAGTAAATGGTGACTTAGCTCTTGGCTAAATACACTATCACGAGACAAATACACGCTGGCAATATTGGCTTTGCTCAAGGCCTGCTTCATTATTTGCGCTTCAACGCGATCGCGCACCAAAATACAAATATCAGCAGCGCTTACCGGCTTACTGCCAATACAAGCTATTCCTTGGTTTGCTTGCTCGAGTAACGTAACAATTTTATTAGCAAAATGGGTGGCTAAATGAGCTTGCCCTAAGCCTTTACTGGTCGGTTTGCCTTTTTCATCGCCAGCTTCATCCACAAACACATTAAATTCAAAGGCGGTGGCCGGTTTGCCATCAATTAAAAATGTATCTTTGGCTTTTTTACCCTTGGCTTTCACTTTATTAAAGGGAATGGCATCGTTATAAATAAAGCTGTTATCGTATTTACTAAACAAGCTATTTACGCTGTTGACGATATCGCTGCTGGAGCGAAAATTAGTGCCTAGGGTAAATTGTTGCGACTGCTCTACGGCCTCTTTGGCACCAATGTAGGTAAATATATCTGCGCCCCTAAAGCCATAAATAGCTTGTTTGGGATCGCCTATCATGGCTAAAGTGGTATTGCTTTGAGCATAAATTTTACTAAAAATACCGTACTGAATAGGGTCGGTGTCTTGAAACTCATCAATCATTGCCACCGGAAATAACTGCGCAATTTTTTGCGACAATACGTCACCTTGCTCACTATTAAGAGCCGTATGTAAATTAGTGAGTAGGTCATCAGGGGTGATCACGCTTTGCTCTTGTTTGCGCTTAACTATGGCCGCTTTTACCCAACTTGCCGCATATTGCACTATCGCAATTTTTAGCCCTTGTTTAATGGTATTGTTAAGTGCAGCTAAGGTATCGAATTGGCTAATAAGTGGATGAGTCAGTAATGTGCCATTTTTTTTATAATTAGCGGTATTACTTAAATTCTCGCTGCTCCAAACCTCAAACGAATATTTGTTAGTACCAAATTCAAAAAAGTCATCATTGCCTAAACAAAACGCTTCAAGCGCCGCTAAGCTGCCTTTTCGTGCCGGTGTTTTTGAGCCGCTTAAATCGGATGCTTTCACAGCGCCAATAAATTCTTGCTCTAGGCACGCTTTTTTAAAGGCGGGTACAAGCTCCAAGTATTCATCTCGGGCTTGCCACACATCCTCTAAATTTACTTGCGGTGTTATTTCGGCGTTGGCTTTATTTAAAATACTGCTTACTTGGCTAAATAATGATTCAGGTGCGGCAAACACCTCTAAAATCGCATTTGTTTTTTGCTTATTAAGCGGGTAGACAAACGCGCGCCAAAAATCTTTTATGGTCTCAAGCAGTATCTCGCGCTCATCTAAAATAAACTCTAAGTTAAACGCGACCCCCGACTCAAACGCATGTTGTTTTAGCATCCGCTGACAAAAACCATGAATGGTAAAAATAGCCGCCTCATCCATTGATTTAGCTGCTGCATCGAGTAAGTCAAACGCACGATGTTTATCATCAACGCCCGCTATCACACCTTCAATGAGTTCATCGTTTGGCTGTTGCCCCAATAAAGCATCACGCGCGGCAATAATACGGCTACGAACACGGTCTTTAATTTCTTGGGTAGCGGCATCGGTAAAGGTTACCACCAAGATTTGCTCAACGCTCAAAGGCGTACTCAGCTCACCGGGTATTTGCATGCCCAATAAATAACGTAAATACAAACCCGTGATCGTGTAGGTTTTACCTGTGCCTGCACTGGCTTCAATTAAGCTTTGCCCTGATAATGGCATAGTGAGTGGGTTAAGCGCTTGCATAGTCACTCTCCTTGGCGTGCTCAAATAACGGGACAAATAATTTTTCGCTCCATTGTATAAACTCCTCTTGGCAATCATTGAGCGATTGCACCGTGAGACGAATATAAGGGTTTTCCCCTTCACCTCGGCCAATATACTGTGGGCTAAATTTACTGTTAGCTTTTGCCATATCGCCACCGCTTTTCACATATTCGTAACCACTCACCGGAAAAAACGCCACCGGCGCGTTTCGCAATGCTTTGTATAGTTCAAACCAATCTGCAAGCAGCAAGTCGGCATTGGCTTTACTCATAGGGGCAAAGCTAATTTGTTTATCTAAACCCAGTAATAAGGTTTCAACCTCTTGTTCCATGCTTTGAGCTGCCAGGTGATAAAGAAAGCCTTTTATTAAATCTTTGGCTTTAATACTGGCACTGCGGTAAAACACTTGTTTTTGCATATACACATGGTTAAGCCAGCCTTCAATGGTGGTATTTTCAAGCGCAAGTAACACTTCTATCGGTTCGCTTTTACCGGCTTTTATTTGCTCTTTTACTTGCCCTGCAAGCGCATCAACTCGGTGCTGCATACCCTCATAAATTAAGCTGCCAACATTGGCTTGGGGCAACTCACCGCGCTGCAGTATTTGCTCGGTACTGAGCGGCGTATTGTTAATGTTTGCTTCAAGTATTTCGTCAAGGTAAAAATAACGGCGCAGCGCATCTAGGCTAAACGGTTCTTCGTCTTTCGCTATATCGTTAAATTGCGGCAAGCGTAACCCTAAACTTTGTTGATAAAAGCTCTCTTGGGCATGGCATACACTACGAATAAACACATCAAGATCAAGTAGCTCAGGGGGTGTTACATCAAGCGCAGTGATTGCTTTTGGCTCAATAGCCTCGCTAGGCAGCCAAATTGGGTTATAGCTGTGATTATTTACTCCCGCCTGTTCATCGCTAGGAGCTGAGTAATACAGGCTATTAAAAGGCTGCAAATGCTGCTGCGTAATAAGGCATTCAGGCAAGGGTTTATCACTGGGTTCGCTAAGTTTAAAACTGCGTCCAATGTATTCTAAAAGCTCACTTACTAGAGTTGATGGCATGCGCGGCTGGTTGTCAAAACACGAGCGGCCAATGTAGCTCATATATAAATTATCTCGAGCACTTAAGAGCGCTTCTAAAAAGAGGTAACGGTCATCGAGTTTACGTGAACGGTCACCTTTTTGCTTTTTAGAATAAGGTACTAAGTCAAAACCGATAGGCTGCACGGTACGTGGGTAATCGGCATCGTTCAAGCCTAGCATACACACCACCTTAAACGGCACGGCGCGCATTGGCATTAACGTACAAAAGTTCACTTGTCCTACTAAAAAGCGCTGACCTACACCTTTTTCTTGTATACCTTGCTTGATTAGATAGCTCACTATGCGCTGCGAAACGGCTTTACTGTAGTCGCCGTTGTCGTGGTGCTTCGCAATATCTTCGAGCACCTTTTGCAGCACTAATAAATCCCAGCTATCATCGCTTTCGCTCTCATACACAGCATTGAGTAGCTCACTTAATATATGGGCTTTATTAGAAAGCGTATCATCAGGGGTGAGTTTCGCTTTAAAGTCTTGAAGCACATCAATAAAATGCACCAGCTTATTGAGAGTATCAAGCGCCATACCTTCTACTTCATCGGCGCTGTAAATACCATTAAATGGGCACTGTTCGTCGCGCATGGCAATCCCCAGTAATAAACGGTTCAAGCCATGTTGCCAGGTATTTAAATCAATGGCGGGTAAATCAAAGCTTTGTTTATGCTCAGCGTTTATGCCCCACTTTACCCCTACTCGCTCAAGCCAATAATGTATTTGCTCGTATTCATGGGCTTCTAGGCCAAATTTTTCGGCAATTTGCGTAACCTGTAATAAATCAAGAATATCCGACACGCCAAAGCGCGAAAACGGTAAATTAGCTAAACTGGCAAACGAGCTCAGTACTGGTTTTTCTTGCTCTATGGCTAAATCGGCAAGGGCGTATGGTATAAATCGGCTGCCCTGCGCACCACCAAAAACGGCCTCAATGTAAGGGCTATAAGTACCTACATCAGGCATCATGACGATGATGTCTTTGGGGGTAAGCGTTGGGTTTTGATTAAACAAATTGAGTAAGTAGTCGTGCAGGCGCTCGACTTCCCTTAATGGTGTGTGGCAGTCACTTAACGTAATGCTGGTATCGTTTGCACTTATGGGCAGTTTACCCTCATCGTTTATAAACCATTCTTTGTTATCGGTAAGCGATTCACCTTTAAAGGCAAGTTGGTATATTTCGCTTTGCACTTGCCCAAGTAAGGTATCGTCAAACGCATCAATAAAACCATCAATCCAACGGGCATCAAGCTGCACCAGTTGCTCAAAATAATCGCGGCCGAGTTTACCCCACGACGACAACAACGGATTACCAATAAAATAGTATTCTTCATCAGGATTCGTTTGCTTTTTTTGCTGCGCTTCCACCAGCGGCATTTTGGCGTATTTAGCGTTTATTTTAGCCGCTGTTTTTTCATCGATTATATCGCCCCAATAATGCTCGCTGGGGTTAAAAAAGAATAAAAACACCTCAGTTTTTTTACTCAAGGCTTCAAACACGTCAAGCTGTGAGCTGGCAATCGCAGATATACCAAATAGGCTAATACGCTTTGGCAATAAGCTGCTATCCATACTCTCAAGGGCGCTGAGTAATTGTCCTTGCATGTTGGCGCGGTGAAATTGGCTTTGCCCAAGTGTTTTACTTAATTTGACAAGGCGGCGCCACAAATCGGGTTGCCAAGGAGCAATGCTGATATCTACATCGTCAAGCGTATCAACACCGCTATCCCAAGTGGCTATCCAATGGGGGCGATACATTAAATATTGGTCGTACACATCGGCTATTTTTTCACATAGGGCAAAGGTTTTTTGGCCGTCAATATCCCCCTCTAAATAGGTTTTTAGGGGTAAAAACAGTGGCTCGTCAATACAAGTAGGTAAAATTGCAAACAGTTTCCAAGCAAGGTTCGGTTTATTAAACGCCGACTCTTTAGGCACGTTTGGCAATAGTTGCTGGTACAACTGCCAAATAAAGCTCGACGGCAGCGGAAAGTCTACCTGCGCAGCCACGCCTAAATTTTCACTTAAACCAATTTTTAGCCACTGCGACATACCCGGCGATTGCACTAACACCACTTCTTTATCAAATGGGCTTTGCAACGGGTTTACCTTTAACAGTTGATGAAACTGCGCTTGCAGGGCTTCCATACGGTTTGATTGAATAATATTGAGCATACGATACCAGCCTTACTTGAGATAAAGGCCAGTGTAAGATATTTTCAATTTAAGCGGTAGCGCAAAGGAGGAATTGGCGTTAATAAATCAGCATGTTAGCCAGTAGCTAGCTGTTTTTTTAAACGCACAGGACTCACTTTAGTCACTGTGCGTTTTTATATTAAACCAACTATTGGTATGGGCTTATGCTAGATAAGCTAAAGTCACTTTGCATTATTACGTTACCATCAATGCCTTTGAGCTTAAGTGACAAGCCTGGATCTGCTTGCTGCCAATCAATGGTTAAATCCCCATAGTTAACATTATGCGTGTAATCACCGACACGATGTTTATTTGGGCTAACGTCTTTCCACTTTTCTGTCAGGCCTGAGCTGGTCATTTCAATGAGTGGGTAATCAAGATTGTGTTGATACCTTGAAATTTCCCCCCAATGGGTATCGCCGCTGATGATCACCACGCCATTTATTTGGTGTTTTTTAATTAACGCAAATAAACGGTTTCTATCCTCTGGAAAATTTGCCCACGATTCCCAGCCAGTAAAATCAGGCAGTAACTGCAAGCTTGATGCAATTAGTTTAATCGCTGCTGGCTTTTTAAGTTCGGCTTCAAGCCATTGCCACTGCGCCTCCCCTAGCATAGACGCGCCTTTTACTTCGGTTGGACTATACGGGCCTTGGTTATTTGCTTTACGCTTGGTGTAATACTCAAGTTCGCTCACTGAATTAAGTTTATCGCGATTAAAACGTAAGTCAGGCATGATCACTTGCACGGTTTGCTCGCCTTCGCCATACATGTAAGAGGTATAAATACCATCAGCACGGGTTCGGCGCGCTGAGTTTGCCGGTTCATCCCAAAAATCGAGCATAATTTGCCGAGATGCTTCTTTATGCGGGTACTCTTTACCCGCATCGTTTTGACCATAGTCGTGATCGTCCCACATGGCTATTAATGGTGTATTTGCTTTTAAGGTTTTAAAGCCAGGCTTTGCCCCTAATCGTTGGTATTTATTTTTAAGCACGGCCATGTCGTTAGTATCGCCATAAATGTTATCGCCTAAAAAAATAAATAAATCACTCTGCTCTTTGTTGATGGCGTTAAATATAGGAATGTCTTTATCTTGATGCCCACACGAGCCAAACAATATTTTAGAGGGCGCAGCCATTGCGCCACCACTAATAACAAAAGCAAGTAACAGCGCTGAATGATTAAAGGTTTTTAGTAACTGTTTCATTTTAAAATCTCATTAATAGCCGGTGCCATATTAGGGTTAATCGTGTCTGGGTTTTGCCCAAGTGCTTTTAAAACGGTGGCGGCAATTTGCGCTTGTTTAAGCTCATTATCGGTTTTTATTAAGCCATTACCTTTAATTGTAGGACCAATGGCAGCAAGCCAAATATGCTCTGAGCCAATAATTCCCTCAGGAAATGCCTTTTTACCCTGCTCCGACTTTGCTAATGCCCGTTTAGAGCTGTGATGTTGCCAATCGTTTGCGTAGCTGCCACGGCCGTGATCGGTAGTAACAATTAACGTAGTATTATTTTTATAACCTGCTGTGCTTTGAATGGTTTGCCATAAATCTTTTAAAAATGCATCGCTTTGTTTGGCCGACTTTAAGTAAGCATCGTAATGGCCATCGTGAGCAAAATCGTCAGTTTCCCCTAAGCTAATCACCAATAATCTTGGCTTTTTAGCCAGCATATAGGCTTTAGCAAATCGATAGGTAAAACTATCAAGCCGCACATTGTGCCATGGGCTGGGGATTTCTGTTTGTAATGCGTTTAACAGGGGCGCATCGGCAAATAAATCATCGGCAATAGGCATAAATCCTGCATTTACATACACATGACTACGCTTAGTATTTACAATGTAAGGAAACACATCCCAGCTACCAAATAAAGCCGTGCTGTTTTTAAATTCAGGCTGCGCATCTAATCGCTCTAAAATGGTTTTATTTGGATTAAATACTTTATCGTTACTCTTAATGTTTTCATCCACTTCGCCGGTAAGAATTTCGTTATAACCAGGGTATGAAAAATACCATGGATTACTCACTGACATCGCTGAGCCGTTTGCTCTGTCGCCCATAATTACGCCTTGAGTGGCAATCGTTTGTGTTAAAAACGGCATTAATAATTGCTGGCGCTGTTGCACCCTTTCATCCCAAAATTCATTGCTTAACTGTGCTGGTTGCTTAACAAATTCTTTATTATTGAGCAGGTTTTTATCGGCACCATTAAATACTTCCTGCCAGCGCACGCCGTCAAGGGTGACTAACACTACATTTTGTTGAGCAGCCAATGCCACATTATTAAACAATAAAATTAAACTTAATCCGGTTATTTTTATCATGCTTTTCATTGTGTTCTCATCAATCTTTTTATAGCAAAAAGCCCATCGGTGATGAGCTTATATAAGGTTACATTAGGTTTAAAAAGTAGCCGTTAATGTAACTGCTGCTGTGCGTGGTGAGCCAATAAAGTAAGTACTCCCATTGCCCGTACCACCTGCTAAGTAGCTTTTATCGGTAATGTTATAAATCACAAAGGCAATATCAACGGCTTTAAACGGGCCTGCGTTAACTTCGGCTGCATAACCTGCGTTTAAATCAAGCACGGTGTAACTGTCTACATCGCCACGCTCACCGGTGTATTTAGCAGATAAACCAAAGCGGAAATCGCCACTGTAGTAATCGGTTGATAGCACAAATAAATCATCCACTGAGTCAATTACTTTGCCTCCAGCTTCAAAGCCTGGCGCATCGCCTTTGTATTCAGAGCTATTATTGGTGTATGAGCTATATACATTCCACTCATTATTAAGCATGTAACTTGCTGACAACTCTAAACCTTTTGATTCAATACCGCCCACATTGAGGTACGAGCCGTTTGTGCCTATGGTGTAGTCTATACCGCCCGTGTCGCTGCCTGGTGCTATAAAGGTGATGCGGTTATCAAACTCAATTGAATAGGCCGTTGCTGTTAATTTAAGTGCATTATTTTGATAGCGTACACCCAGGTCAATATTTTCAGCGGTTTCTGGCTTAATTGCTGATAAGTCAGAGCTATCGCGTTCAAGCACACCGTCTTTAATAGCGGCAAAGTTTTCGCTATAGCTGCTAAATAACTCAGTATTACTATTTAGCTGATACAAAATACCACCACTAAATAGAAGGTCTGAATCACTGTTTACTTTAGCTGTTGTGGCGTTTTTATAGTGGTCATACTTTTCTATATCCACTAAGTATTTTTTTACCCCTAGGTTTAAGGTAAGGTCGCCAAATGTCATTGAGTCTTGTGCATACCATTTAAGCGTATCAGTCTCAAAGGTGTTTTTGTATTGCGTCCAGTATGGGGTGTTATCAAAATGATGATAAATACGGGCATCTATTACTTTATGCCAATCACGCGACTCATCACGGTCGCTTTGCTCATACCAAAAACCCGCTTCTATATCGTGCATGCCAAAGCTAGCTTGATAATTAGCAGTTACCCCTAAACGATCTTTATTGTAATGAGTATGACGATAAGACATAACAGGCGTTGCATCAGCGTCGTAACACGCAGGATTAAGCTCAGGGCCCGACTCCCATGGCCAGTTTAAACTTGCGGTACAACCTGCGTTCGGCGCAAGTGGATTACCGTTGCTATCGGTAAAACCATAAGAGCCCGCGTTTGTGCCCCCCTCGGTGGTTGGGTTGCCATTTTCATCTACAGGGGACGTTAAATAAGGTGGGATCCAATCGCCACGGCCAGAATTTTTATGATAATACGGGCTAACGGTTAATAATGAGGTTGGAGAAATCGCGTATTCAAATTTTAAATAGCCTAGGGTATTTTCGCGCAGGGTGCCCCAACCTTCTGCAAACATTTGGTCAAAGTGCGGAACGCCTGTCCAGTTCCATGTTAGTTGATCCCAATCAGGGGTTTGTTCAAATTGTTCTAGGCTCACGCTATTGTAGTTGCTCTCGCTTACATCGTCGTACGATAAACGCCCTGTAATAGTTAAATTATCAAGAGTGGTAACAAATTTCGCCTCAGCGTGTTGGTTATCTTTTCCGCCATTGCTGCCTGAGCCAATCCAGCGGCTGGTATCGGTTTGTGAGTAACTCACGTACGCTTGGGTATTATCGAAAATGGTGCCAGTTTCGTGCTTAACATAATAACGCGAAGCATCGTGACTGCCTGAGGTATAAGCAAAGGTGGTGCTTTTATCTAAACTCGGTGCTTTACTTACAAAATTAAAAGTACCGCCTAATGCCTCTAATGAGGCAGATTTAATATCTGAGGTACCTTGGCCAACTTCCACTGTCACCAAGTTTTCGCTATCGAGATAACGATTCGCTTTAGCCCCGCCACCATAATTAGAGCCACCATTAGGAATGCCGTCTATCGTCATACCTAATTGCTGTTGGTTAGAGTCAATACTAAAACCACGCATGGTAATGGTTGTTGACCAATCATCGCCGCCAAATGCGTCGCCTTCGTTTATGCTAATCCCTGGCAAGTTATCAATTACCGATAACACACTCGATACCGAGCTTTGTTGTTCTAGCATCGCAGGTTCAATAACGTTGTTTGCATAACTGGTTGGTTTTGCAGTAACAGTTACTTCTTCTATCACGTTATCGTTAGCATAAGCTGGAGTTGATACCGCCATGGCCACAGCCATGCTCAAAATCGATTTATTTTTTAAAGCGTACATTGTTGTCCCATTTGATTCTAATTATAAAAAGGTAATTATGAAAGCGGGCACAGTCTATTTTTTAAGTATGACAACGAGGGGCAATTTTATTGACAAACAGGTTAAACAAATATGAGTTAATTATGACGTAAAGTAATCAAATCAAGCACATCGTAATTAAGAGCAATCAGACTAAAACAGCACCCAAAAGCCAAGGGACTCTCTAAAGTCATAAAATTTTCTCACTCTTTCTAACTGCAATTGATCAAAATCTTATTTAACTTAGATATAAAGAGTTAAGAGCCCATAAAGTGATAACTTTTAGCCCAAAAACACGGTTTTATACAAAGTTAAAAAACCAATTTTGCAATCAGCTTTTTCTGGGCTATCTTTTTATTAACGCTTTACTTACAGGTAGCTGCACTATGTTTAATTTTTTCGCTAATAGCGCTGAGCAAGCATTAAAACAGTCTATTACGGCAATTGTTTCCATAGATGAAAAAAACAATATTGTCTTTTATAACAAAGCCGCGCAAAAATTATGGGGCTACACAGAAGATGAAGTACTCGGTCACAACATACGAAAACTAGTCCCTGACGAACATAAAACAAACCACGACGACTATGTAAATCATCATAGAGAAACCGGGCAAGACAAAATTGTTGGCAGCTACCGAGAAGTTGAGTTACAAACTAAATCGGGAAGTCGCATTTGGGTCGAATTAGCGCTTTCTCAGGTGAAAGTAAATAACAACAAACATTACACCGCTTTTATAAGAGATATATCAGCAGAGCGTGAAGCAAAAGAAATCAATGAGCAATCGTTAGAGCAAGCCCTTGATGCAGTTGTATGTATTGATGAAAATAATTGTATCACTTTGTATAACAAAGCCGCAGAAACACTGTGGGGTTACAGTAAACAAGAAGTAATGGGAAACAATGTAAAAATGCTAGTACCCCATGCAATACAACATAACCATGATGAGCTTGTAAATGCAAACCGAGACACAGGTGTCGATAAAATAGTTGGTACCAGTAGAGAAGTTGAAATTGAACGCAAAGATGGAACAACCGTGTGGGGGCGATTATCGCTATCGAAAATTAAATTAGCTAATCGCGTTATTTACACAGCTTTTATCAAAGATGTAACGCAAGAGGTAATAACTAGAGAAGAACAACGGATGTTGTCACTTGTTGCAAACGAAACAGACAACGCGGTAATAATCACCGATCCTAACGGCTATATTCAATATGTAAACAATGGATTTGAACGTTTAACAGGATACGCTTTAAGTGAAGTAAAAGGTAAGAAACCAGGCAGTTTTTTACAAGGCAAAGATTCTGACAAAAACATGATAGAAACGATACGCACACATCTTAAAAATCGAACTCCTTTTTATGGAGAAATATTAAACTATAAAAAATCGGGGAGTGCTTACTGGACCTCGCTATCTATCAACCCAGTAATAAGAGAAGGGAAATTAGAAAATTACATTGCAATTCAAGCTGATATATCTGAAGTAAAGCAAATGGCGCTTGATTTCACAAACAAACTAGAAACTATCGGCGAGTCTATAGCTATGTTGCAAGTGTCTCTTCATGGTGAAGTACTTGATTGTAACGAATTACTAAAAACGGCATTAAAACCCAATTTTTCTGTAGAAGAGTTTGCTAAAAATCTGATTTCTGATCTCAGCGTTGAAGAAAGAGCATTTTTAGACAAAAACAAACATATCTCAAAAACTTTTGAACTTGAAAAAAATAATCAATACAGTGCCTTTGATGCGAGAATATGTGCTCTTCGTGATGTTAATGGTCAAACCACTAGTTATATGTTTATAGGTTTAAACATAACGGAAAGAAAAAAAGCAGTTAATCAAACTCAAATATCAATGAAAGAATTATTAGATATAAGCCAAACCATCAGCAAAATAGTAGAAACAATTAATGGAATATCAGAGCAAACAAATTTACTTGCACTCAATGCTGCTATTGAAGCCGCAAGAGCAGGTGAAATGGGACGCGGTTTTGCCGTTGTTGCTGACGAGGTAAGAACTCTTGCAGGCAATTCAAAGGCATCTTCTGAAGAAATAAACGGCTACATAAAAGAAACGGTTACTAAAATTCAAGAGCTTGCAGAATTATCTAAAAAGATAGATTCATAAATCCGCTTTTAAGTAATAAGCCCACATTTGTGGGCTTATTAGTGAGAACTCTTTAAAACTTAAACTAACTCAGCAAGCATCTCATCACTATAAGGTGTCACTTCTTCACCATTTTTAATTTTGCTAATGTAATCTGGGTTAGCAATAAGTGGGCGACCAATGGCAATTAAATCAAATTTATTATCGTTGATCGCTTGTTTGGCAGTTTCAAAACTATAACTACCTACACCCACTAAGGTACTTGCATAACCAGCTCGTAAAAATTCAGAGGTTGATTTACCTTCTAGTGAATCAAAACGCATGCTGTCGTCAAAAATACCGCCATGTAAATAGGCTAGTTTGCGGTTTTCAAGCTCAGGTAATAAGTAGTCAAATACTGCTTTATCACGGTTATCTTCGCTCATATTAAAGTAGGCACCTGGTGTTAAACGCATAGCGGTACGCTCATTACCTACAACATCAATTATGGCATCGGTTACTTCGAGTGCAAAACGAGACATATTTTCTGGTGTTTGCCCATACTCGTCATCACGCTCATTGGCAGCATAATGTAAAAATTGGTCAATTAAATAGCCATTAGCACCATGAATTTCCACGCCGTCAAAACCTGCTTCCATCGCGTTTTCTGCCGCTTTAGCGTAGTCAGCCACTAAGCCTTTAATATCATCTTTAGTGGCAGCTTTTGGCGTAATATAAGTTAGCTCGCGCATACGCGGTACTGAACCTTCAACCCCTATCGCCGATGGCGCCAGAACATCACCACCAAAAAAGTGAGGGTGAGCAACACGGCCAACATGCCATAATTGCGCGAACATTTTACCGCCATTGGCATGCACGGCGTCAGTGACTTTTTTCCAACCTTGAACTTGTTCACTAGTGAAGATACCCGGTGTATTTGGGTAACCTTGTGCATCGGCACGAATAATAATTGCTTCACTAATAATTAATCCTACATTAGCACGGCGAGCGTAGTAATCAACCATCGCTTGTGTAGGCACTAAATTGTCATCTGCCATACAACGAGTTAGTGGTGCCATTAGTACGCGGTTTTGCAGTTCAATGCTGTTATTTAATTTAAAAGGTGAAAGTAAGTCTGTCGACATAATGTTTATCCTTTATTGAATGTACATTCAAGATAAGGTCACTTGAATGAATATTCAAGTATAATTTTGAAACTTTGTTCAAGATTGCGTAAACTGCTTTACCTAAACGCTGCTTAAGGTAGGATTATTGTTGAGAGTTCGTTTTACCTACTCTGCCAACAAGAAGAGTCATTATGAGAACTGCAGAATTTGATACAGAGTTTGTACTGCGCCAAGCAATGGCGATGTTTATGCTTCACGGTTATGCAAAAACCAGTATGCAAAAACTTACTCAAGCAACCCATTTACATCCGGGCTCGTTATACGCGGCATTTGGAAGTAAAAAAGGCATTTTTTTAGCCGCTACTGAGCAATACCAAACCGATCGCAATACACAGTTTACGGCGCTGTTTGAGCACAGCAGTTGTATTTTAGATACGCTGAAACAATACCTTAATATCATTGTGCAAGAATGCGTTGACGGTGAAGCAACCAAAGTGTGCCTGCTCACAAAAAGCATTAGCGAGGTAGAGGGTAACGATCCACAAATTTGCCACGTATTGCGTACTAATTTAACTGCATATGAGCATGCTTTTGCGCAGCAGTTACAAAAAGCAATTGATAATAAAGAAATTACCAATGGCCGAAGTGCCATAGAGCTGGCACGATTTTGTGTTATGGGTATATATGGATTACGCACCTACGCATTAACAAACCAAGACCCCGACGCACTAAACCAACTAGCCAATGAGCTACTAGCAGCCATCAGCTAAACTAAATTTTAAAGCGCAGCAGCTCGCTGCTCTTTGTATACTCCACAGTGAGAGAGAGCCAAAAATGACCACCGATAATTTATCAAAGCAAGACGACGTAATTTTAGGCCTTGGCGCAAAAAAACGACTCGCATACATGTACGAAACCGTGCAGCAATTTAAACAAGTGTGGATTTTAAACGATGACGACGGCTGCGTAATGCTCACTAACGAGGACGACGATTGCGTGCCGGTATGGCCAACACGAGAGTTCGCACAAGCCTGGGCAACCGGCGAATGGCAAGGCTGTACACCTAAAGCAATTCCAACAAACGATTGGTTTAGCCGCTGGACACCTGGCCTTGAAGAAGACGACTTACTGGTGGCCGTGTTCCCTACCGAAGAAGACGACGGCACAATTTTATTCCCTGATGAGTTTCAAGCCCAGTTGAGTAAATCAATTAGGAAGTACTAACTTCTAAAGCAGTGTTCACCTTAAACAAGCTTATTATAAGCATTAAAAGAAAAGTTTATTTACCAAAAGGTTATAAAGCATCTATTATAGTGTTGTAACTTACTTTTATAAAAATCGACCTGGGTGGACGTCAATTCCACCCCTGTAAAAAATCGAATAAAGTAATCAATGTTCAGGTAAATTTAATAAAAAATATACGTTTATTTTCTGTGTTTAAATTGGGGTCTACATGCTGTTCAATTCAAAATATAAAAACAAAATTAATGAGTTAAATAACGAGTTAATTCAATTAAAAAAAACCAATGAAAAGCTTGAAGCGCAATTGTTAGCAGCAAACAGCGAGCAATCACAACAAAACGACAATGAAATAGCAAATGATACAGCCTTTGTAAAACAGCGTGAATTAAACACATTATCATTACAGTCATCTGATTTAATTAGTGACATCAGAGAAAGCTTAGCCTCAACTTCACATAAACTAATTAATGATATTACGTCATTTAAGTCATCCCAAGAATTACTTGATACAATTTTAGATATGTTAGCAACGACTTCATCGTCAACACATAATATCTCAAGAGATACAAAATCAGCCACTAAATCCGTTAAAGAATTGCAGTCAGTAACAATCGGAATTAATGATTTTGTAAACATAATTAAAGGGATTTCTGATCAAACAAATTTACTTGCACTTAATGCGGCCATCGAGGCCGCTAGAGCCGGAGAGCAAGGACGAGGCTTTGCTGTTGTGGCAGATGAAGTAAGGACGCTCGCTCAGCGCTCTTCTGATGCATCTAACGAGATCTCTAATTTAATAGCTAAGGTCAATGAGCAAATGCAAAGCGTTGTAAATAACATTACTAACGTTAGCGAAGAAAGTGATGGCATTGCAAATAGCTCATCAGAAATTGATGCTACCGCTAAAAAGGTGGTTGAACTATCACAAAATATGTATAGCGTTATTGTTAATTCAAGTGCCGATGCATTTATTCAAACAGTAAAAATGGATCACATTGTATGGAAATACGATATTTATAAAGTCATTTTAGGCCAATCAAATAAGACTGCAGAAGACTTTTCTGATCATACCATGTGTCGTTTAGGTAAATGGTATTACCAAGGTGAAGGTGCATTAAAATATTCAAGCATTAACGACTTTAAAGCATTAGAGCAACCACATGAAGATGTCCATAAGAATGGCTTTGCTGCTTTAGAAGCATTCCAATTAGGCGATATCAATACTGCTGTAGAAAAAGTATCTCTTATGGAGCAAGCAAGTTTTAAAGTAGTGGACATACTTAGCGCTTTATCACACAAAATTATGGACTATAACTGTAAGTAAAATAGTCAAAAAACACCTCACTTTGCATAGCGTTATGGTTCATAATCATTTGGCTATGCATACCAAACTTATATAAATTAATCACAAACTAATGACACCTCCACCTAAGCACTGCTGTTCAATAATCAAACTAACTAAATTATTAACCCTTTAAGTAATCGTTAACTATATTTTAATGATAGTGGGTCACGGTTTACCGATTCATCTTACCAATTTCACCGGTATTAAAAACACTTAGCCACATTACAGCAATAGTGAGCACTGTCGTTTAAATACTCTTTTTTATTTAGGTTTTAATTATGTTTAAAGTTCATTTAAGTGTTTTATTCGCGACGTTGTTTACTTTGCCCGTATACTCACAAGAAGCGCAAACACAATCACTTGTGCAAAAAGCGTTAAGTAATGCGCCCACAATTATAAACTTATCAGCAAATCACCCTAAAACCCTAGTAACGCCCGCTATTAATGAGCTCGATGCCAGCCCTGAGTCGGATTTAATTCGTTATGGGCGCTTATTAATTATTGATACCTATAAACAACTTCCCAATAACGTAAATAATAAGCTCAATTGTAGCACTTGCCATCTTAATGAAGGGCGTGTAGCTAAAGCCGCGCCTTATGTGGGCATGAATGTGGTATATCCAAAGTATCGTTCACGTAATGCAAAAATAAACACCATTGAAGACAGAATTAATGGCTGTTTTCAACGCTCAATGAACGGTCAGCCACTGCCTACTAATTCAGTGCCAATGCAGGCTATTGTCAGCTACATGAACTTTTTATCACAAAATATAAAAAACAAAAACGATCTGCAAGACAACACAGGTTTTGTCACTATTAATAAAGAGCTAGTACCAAACGCCGATAACGGAAAAACTCTTTACGTTCAGCACTGTGCAAGTTGTCACCAACTAGACGGTCAAGGCTTATATCCTAATAATACTTACATGTTCCCAGCCATTGCCGGCAGTCAGTCGTTTAATGATGGTGCAGGTATGGCACGCACTTACACCGCAGCGGCATTTATTAAAGGAAATATGCCATTGGGCCAAGAAGGCATGTTAACCGAGCAACAAGCTGTTGATATTGCTTATTACTTTTCACATTTAGAACGTCCTATTTTTGCCAATAAAGCGGATGACTGGCCAAAAGGTGGCGCACCAAAAGACGTGCGTCGATAAATAACTAGATAGGTAAATAAATTAAGTATCGCTGGCGTATTTAAGTCACTCAACGCCCCTCCTATTTACTGCTTTATATTTTACTCGCTCGTCAAAAAATGCACTATGAGGCATATAACTTACCAGCTCGTCGCAGTTAATTCAGACTTTATCGCAACCTAAGTGTGGTTACATTTAAGTCAACGTACTCTTACTTGATTAATGACAAGGTAACGACTGGTTACAATAATAAGATAATGTAAATATGAAAACTTTACTCGCCACGGCAATCAGCTCGGCGTTATTACTTTCGGGCTGCTCTGAGCCAAATGTAAACGCTGACAACAAACAGCAAACTACTGCGCAAAGTGTTTCAGCGCAAGCAAAACAAGCTACCAACCCATTATTAGAAAAAAGCACACTACAGTACGAAACCCCTGACTTTGCAGTCATCAAAGATGAGCATTTTTTACCTGCCTTTAATCAAGGTATGGCGCAGCAAATGGCGCAAGTACAAGACATTATTAATAATACAGCCCCTACGACTTTTGAAAACACCATCGTGGCACTTGAGCAAAGTGGCGAGTTATTAACGCGTGCAAGCAGCATTTTTTACAACCTTGCAGGCTCTAGCTCAAACCCAGCGCGTCGTGAGCTTCAAAAAGAACTTGCACCAAAGCTTGCAGCGCACAGAGACAACATCTTTTTAAATGATGCGTTATTTAAAAAAGTAGCCACACTTTTTGAAAAAACAGACTCTTTAGCATTAACAGCGCAAGAAACACGACTATTAGACGTTTACTATAAACGTTTTGTGCGCTCAGGCGCTCAGCTTAATGATGAACAAAAGCAGCAAATACGTGATATTAACTCATCGCTATCAACCTTAACGACGCAGTTTTCACAAAATTTACTTGCGCTAAGTAAAAGTAATGTTGTTATCGTAAAAGACCAAAAAGAGTTAGCTGGCTTATCGGCAGGTCAAATTGAACAATTTGCTAATGCAGCCACAGAAGCCGGCCACGAAGGGCAGTATTTAATTAAAATCACCAATACCACTCGCCAGCCTGTTTTAGCTTCATTACAAAACCGTGATTTACGCGAGAAAGTGTGGCGTGCATCTTCAGAGCGCGCGCTAGATGGTGAATTTAGTAATCGCGACATTGTTGCGCAACTAGTTAAATTAAGAGCACAAAAAGCAAAGCTACTTGGCTACAACAGCTGGGCTGAATTTGGTTTAGAGTCGCAAATGGCTAAAAAACCACAAGCTGTATTTGATATGTTTGCTAGCATGGTGCCAAGGCTAACTCAAAATGTAGCGTTAGTAGCTACCGATATTCAAGAAAAAATAAATGCATCTGCAGAGCAGTTCGAACTTAAACCATGGGATTGGTTATATTATGCCGAGCAAGTACGTCAAGATAAGTACAACCTTGATGAAAAAGCAGTAAAAGAATATTTTGAGTTTAACCGTGTATTAGAAGACGGTGTATTCTTTACCATGAATCGTTTGTATGGCATTACATTTAAGCCACGTAACGATCTACCTGTGTATCACCCAGATGTAAAAGCATATGAAGTATTTGACGCAAATGGTGAAAGCCTAGCTATCTTTTTTGCTGATTATTTTGCGCGTGAAGGTAAACGTGGCGGCGCATGGATGAGCTCGTTTGTTAAACAGTCTGGTTTGCATGGGCAAAAACCTGTTGTCGTGAATGTTATGAACATTCAAAAAGGCGCCAAAGGTGAGCCGACACTTATTAGCTACGATGAAACAACCACTATGTTCCATGAGCTTGGACATGGCCTGCATGGTATGCTTTCAAAAGTAAAATACCCAACCTTATCTGGTACGTCAGTATCAAGAGACTTTGTTGAATTCCCGTCTACGTTTGAAGAAGATTGGGCAATGCACCCTGAAGTAATTGCTAACTATGCTAAACATTATCAAACAAGCGAGCCGATTCCGGATGAATTACTTGAAAAAGTAATAAAATCAAGAAGCTTTAACCAAGGTTTTGATACGTTAGAATATGTATCTGCCACTTTATTAGATATGGAATGGCATTCATTACCAGCAGATGCCCCACTGCAAGATATTGAAAAATTTGAGCAAGATGTTTTAACAAAACACGGCGTTAACGTGCCATTTGTGCCGCCGCGTTATAAGTCTGCATTCTTTTCTCATTCAATGAGAGGGGGTTACTCTGCAGGCTACTATGCCTACATGTGGAGTGAAATTTTAGCTGCTGATGCATTTGCTTATGTACAAGAGCAAGGAGGCTTAAAACGTGAACTAGGTGACAAATACCGTAAAGAAATTTTAGAAGTCGGTAACTCGCGTGACCTTATGGAATCGTTTAAAGCATTTCGTGGCCAAGAGCCAGACACATCAGCCTTACTTAAACGTCGTGGTTTAACAGCCACGGTTGAATAACAAGCTGTTAGTAGAGCTTGATGGCTACATAGCCATTAAGCTCTGCTTTATGCTATTACATTAAACTTCAAACGCCCCTCAGCCATTTTTATGGGTATTAATAATTGCCCAGCAGCAAAACGCCCCCCACTTACCCAACCTGTTTAACCTTAGCTGTAGTGGTACAGTGATTTTGGCCACCCATTAAGAAAGAAATGTTATGCTAATAAGCATACAAATTTGGGTGAAAAA
>NZ_JASDDA010000024.1:0-60574 GCF_030407645.1 Pseudoalteromonas sp. APC 3495
GAGCTGGATTCGAACCAGCGAAGGCTGAGCCGTCAGATTTACAGTCTGATCCCTTTGGCCGCTCGGGAACCCCTCCAATGCAACGCGGCAGATAATAGCAAACTTCTTATTTAAGTAAAGAAAAAAGCTAAAGAAAATTCAAATTTAGCCGATAAATACTTATTAATTAGTTAAATAGGCTAAAGTCTATGCAGATTGGTGATTTGTTAATCACGGAGAGCCAGTTAAAAACGAGGCTTAACGAAAGTGTTCACGAAAACCGCCGAGGCGAGTTTGCATTTTTATTAGCAATGCTCTCTCACGATGCACTCGATTTTAGTGAATTCCACCTACCCAAAAGTGACACTAAGCATTATCAAGCTGATGAAGATGCTCTGCGTAAACAATTTGGCGCAGGTCCAAAGCAGCCATTAGCGCCAGATACCTTTAATATGTTAATTGGTAAAAATAACACAGAGCTTTTAGCAAAAATGGGAAGCGCTGTAGGGATGAGTGATATAAAGTTAACTCAGTGCTTAAAGCCTGAGCCATTTAATATTCGTGATGATAAAAACCACATTCCACTGACTGTCATTGATAACTGTGAATTAGCGGTACGTCGACGAATTAAAAATACCAACACCGAGTTATCAAACCCTCAAATGGATGCGGTGGCATTTTATGATGATTTACAAAATGAAGCTATCCACCAGCCATTACATTTGTTTAGTGCCTAATTATATGTGTTCAATTGCTGCTTTATACATGCCATTTGATTGTAATAAACTGTGTTTATAGTAGTAAGTAACTATTGGTTTTATAGGTGCTTTATTTTAATAACTGATTTAATATAAAAAAAGCATCCAAAATTTAAATGCAATTGCTATAATGGCGCAAATGGTATGACATTAAATGCCATTATCATTAAACCAAGGTAATTAGGAACGTAATGAAGAAAACATTCACGCTGAATCATGAGAAAATCAAATACCCTCGTATGGTTGATGCTGCAAAGCATGAAGTGAAAAAATATTTGAAAAGAGAACGTAATAAAACTTTACCTGTTGATGCCGACTACTGGGCATTCGATTGTAAGTTTGGCAACACGGCTGAAGAAGCCCAAGTGGTTCACGTTGCTGAAATTAACAATCACATCAGTGAAATTGAAAAGCAAGGTTTAACTTCTTTTTACTTAGAGATTTTAGCAAGACCTGCACAGCGTCAAGATTTCGATGAAGATGATGGCGAATAAAACGCTAATTTGCGTTTAGTGTAGTTTTTGAAAATGGGCCTTGTGGCCCATTTTTTGTAGCTGTTATTTATACACTATGACATTTTTTGTATTTTTTATTACTGCCACAAGGGCACGTATCATTGCGTTTTACTTTAATATCGGCAACCGGTGTAATCTCACCATCAAGGTATCGCCATTGTCCATCTTCTTTAATAAACCTTGAATTTTCTGCTAACTGGCAATATAAATCTTGATAAAAGTAGTGAGCTTTAAATGTAACAAATCCTGTTTCATCATTATAACCAGAGTCTAATACGGTTAAGTTTATAAAACGGCAACTATTTGCAAAATCTTTAATTTCTGAAATTGAATTTTCAGCTTGTTTTTCTTTTGCATAACTTTCACGAACAAAAACCGCGTTTTTAACAGCATAAGCACTGTAGCGTGCACGCATAAGTTGCTCTGGTGTGTGTGGCTGTTTGGTTTTTAAATGAAAAGGCTCGCAGCAATCAGCATAAGGTTGCTGACTGCTACAAAAACATAATAGAGCGTTAGAAGTCATGATAAATGTACTGTGTATTAAAACGCTAGTTTATCAAGCTTATTGCGTAAGTGAAATCTCAGGGTGAGCGCTTTTTTTGCTAAAGCAATACAACTTAGTGCGCGTATGGCTCAAGTTTAATGATAACTGCGACAGTTGTTGGTTATTTATTATGTCAGTCCAGGTGATCACCGCGGCAAAATTTCCATTGTGAAGTGCAGAACTTAAAACATACTCTAAATTAACTAAATGCTTTTGACGAATAACCAGCAATTTACTGGTATCAATTGAGCATGAATCAAGTAGCGCTTTGCTCGGTACGTTATCGGGTGCTATTAACAGTGTCCATGCGTTTAGGCTGTTGTATTGGTGTAATACTTTTAATAACTCAAACGTTGCTGAAATTTCATCTTCAATTTGTACAACGTTAACACAATCTGATTGGTCATCTTGTTGATAGCTTTTAACTGTTCTTAGGGTAATTGGCTGTAACATAATCTTCTCACTCACTGGGTTTTTATACAGTACATTCATACAGTAGTTTATACAGTTGTTTGGTGCAAGTGTTTTTTGCTATTTTTTTGTACAGTTATTCATCTTAAAACGCGACAGTTATTATAAATATACAAATAATCTATATATAACAAAGGTTTAATTTTTATTGGAAATTAATCCCCACAGAATTAATTTTAAGGCTGGGAGCAAATAAATACAGATGAACAGGGGGTATACAGTAGTTTAAATTAATTAAGCGTGCTTGCTTTGGCTATAAACGCTTAATTAATTTACAGATGAAATGAGTTGCTGCGCAGTGAAATTATTTTTCGCTACTAGAGGGGATCAAATGTGAGAATTGTAACTGATGAATTTGTTCATACAGACTGGCTGCGTAGCATTGAGCATCTTTAAGTCGTTTGGTACTAATATGTTTTCGTATATCGCTCATTGCTTCTATGGCGGGTTCATAGCCTTGACTACCGGCTAAGCTAAGCCACGCAGCACCATGAAATACACTTTGCGGCACACCTTGTCCTTTTATAAAAAACAGCCCTAAATAAAACTGCGCGCGATAATTTCCTGCCATTGCTGCCAAACGCATCCATTTTGCGGCTAAGGCGCCTTGTTCATTTTTAAGGTAATAAAGGGCTTTATTTAATATGTCTTGATCGGTGTTTTTAGAGCTCGCAGGGAGATTTGCATCGCTTGGTTGCGTTACAAAAGAAAGAATGTTGTCTAATTGTTGCTCTAAGTCTTGGCCACTTGGTGTCGTTTTGATCATGCTACTTCGTTTGTTATTTTAATCACTTAGCTAGTTTAGTATATAGCAAGGTAAAATGTCCTGTAAAAAGTTATTTTTATGCTAAAATCTCGCCACTTTTTACAACCACAAGTTTATTATGCTCGAAGCCTTATTCAAAATCCGTGCAAATGATTCTTCGGTTCGCCGTGAATGTATTGCCGGTATGACTACATTTATTACGATGGTTTATATCGTATTCGTTAACCCAGCTATGCTTGCTGAAGCCGGTATGGACCAAGGTGCTGCCTTTGTTGCCACCTGTATTGCAGCTGCAATAGGGTGTTTTATTATGGGTTTGTGGGCCAATTATCCACTGGCATTGGCACCGGGTATGGGATTAAATGCATTTTTTACCTATGGTGTTGTATTAGGTATGGGTTATAGCTGGCAAGCTGCGTTGGGTGCGGTATTTATGTCAGGGTGTATATTTTTAATTCTAAGCTTATTTAAGGTGCGAGAGTGGATTATTAATGCAATCCCTCTGGTGCTCAAGCAAGCAATAGCAACGGGTATTGGCGCATTTTTAGCTCTCATCGCACTTAAAAGTGCCGGTATTATTGTATCAAGTCCTGCAACACTGGTGCAGTTGGGTGATATTACCTCGCCTGGTCCTTTATTGGCTATTTTCAGCTTTTTTGTTATTGCTGCACTGCTTTATCGCGATTTTAAAAGTGGCGTACTGATTAGTATTTTACTAGTCACCGCGATTGCTGTGTCTATGGGGTTAGTGGAGTATCATGGTGTTATTGCTATGCCACCTTCTATCATGCCGACCTTTATGCAACTGGACTTTAGTGCCGCGTTTGAACTGTCGATGTTGAGTGTTATTTTTGCGTTTTTATTCGTTGATTTGTTTGATACCTCAGGCACGTTAGTTGCGGTAACTCAGAAGGCTGGTTTAGCAGATAAAAACGGTAATATGCCGCGTTTAGGTCGTGCATTAAGCGCCGACAGCACAGCAACCATTGCAGGTGCAATGCTCGGTACTTCAACAACCACGTCATACATTGAGTCTGTTGCAGGTGTATCTGTTGGTGGTCGAACGGGTTTGACCGCTATGGTTGTGGGTTGCTGCTTTTTACTGATGATGTTTTTTGCGCCTTTAGCTCAAATGGTGCCTGCATACGCAACCGCGGGAGCTATTTTATATGTATCTGTATTGATGCTACAAAACTTAAAGTTTGTGAATTGGGACGACATGACTGATGCAATTCCGGTGAGTGTTGTATTATTAATGACACCGCTGACTTTCTCAATTGCACACGGTATTGCACTTGGTTTTATTTCTTATACGGCGGTAAAAGTGCTGTGTGGCAAAAAAGATCAGGTAAGCATTAGTGTTTGGATTTTAACTGCCTTGTTTATTGTTAAGTTCGCATTTTTATCTTAATGCAGTCAGCTTGTTAGAATGTGTATATGTCCTAATATGTAAACACAAAGTGGGGCAAAATCCTATTCAAAAAAAAGCCCATGCAACTGCATGGGCTTTTTTATTTAGAAAGGAGTTACCATTTCTTTTTAGGTGCAAATAATACGTCTAAATCATCTTGCTCTTGTTCGTTCTTTTTCTTCAATGATGTAGCATTTGATGCCTTGAGTTCATTACTTATCGTTTCAAGGTAGCCTTCAACTTCAGCTCGTTTTGCCGTAATGTAATCGTCATTAAATGAAACACTGTTAAGTGTGGCAGCTGCTTTTTCAAAGTACTGCCTAGCAGAGCCTATCATTCCAGCTGTTTGCGCTGATAACCCTCGTTTTATTTGGCTTTCAATGTTGATTCTTAGTTGTAGCTTTTCAAGGCGTTTGTCTTCTGCAATAAATACCTGGCTGTCTACTTTGCCTTTATTATGCTCAGAACGAATAATAGTGCGTAACTTTTTAATGCCTTGTATCAGCGATATCAGTTGTTTGTCGTTGCCTGGTAATACAAAGCCATCTGAACCGTCTTGAATTGGGTTTTGTAGTCGCTCTTTTGCTTCTTTTAAGCGGTTTTTTAGTCCACTACCTCCGCTTGAAATAGACACCATTTGACTGAGCGCATCATGAATTCGTCGTTGTAATATTCGCTGAGTTGCCTCTGAAAGTGGAATGTTGGCGCTATTCATTAATGCTTCTTCGGTTTCTTCAATGATTGCTTTTTGTTTTGTTAACTCTTTGCGTCGTTCAGCTTCTTGTTTTTCTTTGTGTTGCTGAACAGCACTAACCCATAGTGCAATGACTATAAGTGCAACAATTAATACAATTATAATGGAAACTATCATGTTATAATTCTCAAATTCTTAACCTTATTATCTAATCTTACATTAAATATATAAAAGGTGGGAAACTTTGCTCAGATTAACTGAAAAAAGCGTCACCATAAAGCGTTTAAATCTTAATATGTTATGTTTCGATTGCTGATAATCATTGCTACCTCAAGTTTATTTATTGTGTTAACCTGAAATTTCAACAAATTAATTGTTATATTATGTAACATTAATCAGCCTTTTATATAGCTACCTATAGTTAGGGTGCGCTTTTATCTGTCAATGTGAATTATAACGAAACTACATAGCCATGAAATTACAACAACTTAGATATATCGTAGAAGTTCAAAATCATAAATTAAATGTTTCAGCTACGGCTGAGAGTTTATTTACCTCCCAGCCTGGTATTTCTAAGCAAGTACGTATGTTAGAAGATGAGCTCGGTGTACAAATTTTTGGCCGCAGTGGTAAGCATTTAACTCATGTTACAGGCGCTGGCGAGGAAATCATTAACATATCACGCGAAATACTCTCAAAAGTTGAGGGTATTAAAGCGGTGGCGAATGAACATACTTTACCGGATCAAGGCAAACTTAATATTGCTACCACGCATACACAAGCACGGTATGCGTTACCGAGTGTAATTAAAGGCTTTACTCAAAAATATCCTGCGGTATCACTGCATATGCATCAAGGTACACCACAGCAAATATCGGATGCAGCCGCTCGCGGTGATGCTGACTTTGCCATTGCCACAGAAGCGCTTCATTTATATTCAGATTTAGTAATGCTGCCTTGCTACCATTGGAATCGTAGTATTGTGGTTGCTAAAGATCATCCCCTTGCGAAAAAAGTGGATAATTTAACAGTGGCTGATATAGCCCAATACCCACTCATTACTTACGTATTTGGCTTTACAGGTCGTTCGGAGCTCGACAAAGCATTTAATGCTTACGGATTAGAGCCACATATTGTATTTACTGCCACCGATGCCGATGTCATTAAAACGTATGTGCGTTTAGGGCTAGGTGTGGGTGTGGTTGCATCTATGGCAATTGATCAGGTAAACGACAGCGACTTAGTGTGCATTGATGCTAGCCATTTATTTGAGGCGAGCACGACTAAAATTGGTTTTAGAAAGGGCAGCTTTTTACGCACCTACATGTATGACTTTATCGAACGTTTTGCACCGCATTTAACTAAAGAGCGAGTAGAGCGTGCGAGTTTACTGCGAAATCAAGAAGATGTTGATAAGTTATTTGCTGATATTGAACTTCCTGTAAAGTAACGGCCATAAACAGCAATGAAAAGCCGCTTAGTTTTGCAACTAAGCGGCTTTTTTTGTGCTATGTAATTAACCTGAACTGTGGATAATAAATCCATCTTAAGCAGCTATTTTCAGCGCTAACTACGTTGAATTTACTTGCAATAGGCTAGCTATTGACGCGTAATTTCGCCTTGTTTTCACTAAAAATCTCTAGCTAGAGAAAATAAACATAAATATCATTTTGATTCAATATGTTAGTAAATCTCTTAACCAGAGTTCAGGTTAATTAACACTCGATAATATTAACGGCCAGTCCACCGCGAGCGGTTTCTTTGTATTTTGTTTTCATATCGTTACCCGTATCGAGCATGGTTTTTATTACTTTATCCAGCGATACTTTTTGCTCACCACTACCGCGTATAGCAAGGCGCGACGCATTAATTGCTTTAATAGCGCCCATTGCATTACGTTCAATACAGGGGACTTGCACTAAGCCGCCAACAGGGTCACAGGTTAACCCTAAGTTATGTTCCATACCAATTTCAGCGGCATTTTCTACGTGTACAACGTTACCACCAACAATTTCAGTAAGTGCGCCTGCGGCCATTGAACAAGCAACACCGACTTCGCCTTGGCAACCCACTTCGGCGCCAGAAATAGAGGCATTCTTTTTATATAAAATGCCTATTGCAGCGGCAGTTAATAAGTAGCGGGTAGCAATATCACGGTCTACTTCTTTAATAAAAGTATGATAATACATTAATACTGCAGGTAAAATTCCGGCTGCGCCATTTGTGGGGGCAGTTACTACACGTCCTCCGGCTGCATTTTCTTCGTTTACAGCTAATGCGAATAAATCAACCCAATCCATGGCGCGCAGCGGATCGTTACTGACTTCTACATTTAGCTTTAAATATAAGCTTGGCGCACGGCGTTTTACTTTTAATCCGCCAGGTAAAATACCTTCGGTGCGCATACCTCGCTCAATACAGGCTTTCATTACTTGCCAAATATTAAATAGCTCATCTTTAATGGCTTCTTCACTGCGTAACGTTTTTTCGTTTTTCATCATTAACGTTGATACGCTGTAACCCGACTCTTTACACATTTCGAGTAATTCTTTAGCCGAGCCAAACGGGAACGGGGCTGGGTTTTCTTCACGGATATCTAAAGCGGCTTGTTTTTCTTTTTCAAACTCTTCATCCGTAACAATAAATCCGCCACCAATAGAGTAGTAAACTTTGCTATATACTTTTTCGCCATTGTTATAGGCAATAATTTCCATTGCGTTGGAATGTTTAGGGAGTGTCTTTCTGCGATGAAAAACAATCGCGCCCTGCTTAGGGAATTTAGCTTTGTGAGTTTGGTTCAGGTAAATAACCTGTTCTTTTTCAATTTTAGCGAGTATGTCATCCACTAAATCGGCATCAATGGTTTCAGGATCATACCCTGCTAAGCCAAGTATCACTGCTTTACCAGAGCCGTGGCCAACACCTGTTTGGCCAAGCGAGCCGTAAAGCTCTACTTTTACATCGGTCACATTTGCTAATAGTTGTTGTTCGTTTAGGTCATTAACAAATAAGCGTGATGCACGCATTGGGCCAACGGTATGTGACGATGAAGGGCCAATACCAATGCTAAACATATCAAATGCACTGATCATAATGTGTGTCTCTACTTAGTTTTCTCAGCATTAAGCTGTTCTTTGAACGGTCGACTATAATAACGTGGAAACGCAGGTGTGTAACCCTTATTAGTAAAGATTTAAACTGGTATGGCGAGTTGTTTTGTAAAGTTTTTAATAATGCTGGCTGTGGCTCCCCACAAAAGCCCATGTGGGGTGATAAAGCCATTTAAGGTAATGATTTTTCCACCTCGTTCAAATGGCAAAGGTTGCCAGTTAGCCGCGTTATTCAGCGCTTTTATAGAGAGTAAAAAGCTAGCTTGCACTTCGTTGTGGTCGTTTTCCCACACTGTTTCTTTTTTAATTAAGCCTACAAAGGGGCGTATAGTAAATCCGGTCAGGGTTGAATATTCAGGTAACTGACCTAACACATGGACATTTTGCGGGGCAATATTAAGCTCTTCATGTAATTCACGCAGTGCGGTGGTGCGAAGGTTAACATCATCAATTTCAAACTTGCCGCCCGGTAAACAAATCTCCCCAGGGTGGTGATGAAGGTAGGTTGGTCGCTTACACAATAAAATATGTGCTTCGTTATCTATATCAATCAATGGCAGCATTACTGCGCTTGCGCGCTTTTTTTTATTATCTTTGAGCTGATCCACGGCTAAACTGCGGTTTAATTGAAAACGAGCCGAAATGGTTTCACTATTCAAAGCGACCTTCATTTAATATAGGAAGTATTTTATTTACTTTATCGTAAGTTTCTTGATATTCCAATTCGACTTTTGAATCAGCAACAATACCACCCCCAGCCCAACAATATATTTGTTGTTGATGTGTGACTAAAGTTCGAATAGTAATACTGGTATCCATATTGCCGCAGCCACTAATGTAACCAATAGAGCCACAATAAATACTGCGTCTGTGTGGCTCCAGTTCTTCTATTATTTCCATGGCACGGACTTTTGGTGCGCCTGTAATTGAACCACCGGGAAACGCAGCTTCCAGTTGATCAACCGCTGTTTTACCCTCATCAAGGGTTGAGGTGACCGTACTCACTAAATGGTGTACCGCCGGAAAACTTTCAATAGCAAATAATGAGGGCACAATAACCGAGCCCGGTTTAGCGACTTTTCCTAAATCATTTCGCAGCAGGTCCACTATCATGACATTTTCGGCGCGGTCTTTACTCGAATTTGCCAGCAAGGTCGCTTGTTTTGCATCCTCAAGGGCATCTGCTTTGCGAGGTAAAGTCCCTTTAATGGGTTTTGTTTCTACTTTATTGTCGTGTACTGCAATAAAACGCTCGGGTGAGATTGACAAAATAGCGCCCTGAGGATGATTAATAAAACTAGAAAAAGGCGCTTTATTAGCCTGAGTTAATTTAACATAGGCGCTCCAAGGCGAGCCTTGGTAATGCGCGCTAAAACGCTGCGCTAAGTTAATTTGATAGCAATCACCACTTTTTAGGTATTCTTCAATCGCGGCAAACTTTTCGCTATAACTTGTCTGACTCATATTTGACTGCCACGGTGATGTAAGCGAAAAGCTTTCATGTTTAGGTGGTTGCGCTAAATATTGCTGATATAGCCAAAGGCGGTCTACATTGGGCTGCGAAACATAAAACCACGTGCGCAGTTGTTTATCGTAAATCAGTGCATCGAGGTAAAGTCCAACCGCCATTTGCGGTAAATTTATGTCGTGTAAAGCGCTGCTTGGTAGTTGCTCTATAGTACGGCCTAAGTCATAGCCAAAATAACCCAGCCAGCCACCATTAAAAGGTAAGTTGTTGGCAGCTTTAGTGCTGTCTAACTTTGCCAGTTCATTATTCATTATTTCAAAGCAGCTTTTTATGTTTGGCTGGTTATTAAAAACGCTTTGATTATTTTCGACTTCAAGGGTGCTCTGGGGGTCAATCGCAATAATGTCAAAACGACTGTTTATGTGATCACTATCACCCGAATCTAATAAAATGGCGTAAGGCAAATGAGCAAAATGCGAAAATACCTCAATACAATTTTGTGATATGGCTAATTCAACACAATTTTTTTTATTGTTTAGCATTTACTACCCCTATAAGAACTGGCTCCAAACGGGCTGGGAGGGTATCATAAGTCAAATTTATTTGGCAGCGTTTAGTGAGCGCTGTAGTTGAAAACAGTTCGAACCACCGTCACGGGTTTGATATCGCTTACGTGCTGCGTGAGTAACAACAACTTAAGGAACCACTATGAGTACAATTCGTCAGCAAGACTTTATTGATAGCATTGAAGATGCCTTGCAATACATCTCGTTTTACCATCCTCTTGATTTTGTTCAAGCACTAGAGAAAGCGTATAACAAAGAACAAAGTAAAGCCGCTAAAGATGCGATTGCGCAAATTTTAATTAACTCGCGTATGTCGGCAGAAGGTAAGCGCCCTCTGTGTCAAGATACCGGGATCATCACTTGTTTCGTAAAAGTAGGGATGGATGTTAATTGGGATAAAACCGACTTAACAGTACAACAAATGGTTGATGAGGGAACGCGTCGTGCGTACTTAAATCCAGATAACCCTTTACGTGCATCGATTGTTGCCGACCCTGCGGGAACTCGTAAAAATACTAAAGATAATACGCCATCAGTGGTACACATTGACTTAGTTGCAGGCGATAAAGTTGAAGTGATGGTGGCTGCTAAGGGTGGTGGCTCAGAGAACAAAAGTAAAATGGTGATGTTAAACCCATCTGACGATGTGGCCGAGTGGGTAGAAAAAACGTTACCAACAATGGGGGCGGGTTGGTGTCCACCAGGTATGCTAGGCATAGGTATTGGTGGCACTGCAGAAAAAGCAGCGGTAATGGCGAAAGAATCATTAATGGATCCGGTTGATATTCATGAACTCATTGAGCGCGGCGCAGAAACAACAGAAGAAAAGCTGCGTTTAGAAATTTTTGAACGTGCGAATAAATTAGGTATTGGTGCGCAAGGTCTTGGCGGTTTAACCACGGTTGTTGATATTAAAATTAAAACGGCGCCAACTCACGCGGCTTCAAAGCCAGTGGTTATGATCCCAAATTGTGCTGCTACGCGCCACGTTCACTTTACCCTTGATGGTTCAGGCCCTGCGAATTTAAAAGCACCTAAATTAGAAGACTGGCCAGAAGTGACTTTCGAAGTCGGTGAGGGCACACGCCGTGTTAATTTAGATACCCTAACTAAAGAAGACACTAAAGAATGGAAAATGGGTGAAACCGTTTTACTCTCAGGTACTATTTTAACGGGTCGAGATGCTGCTCATAAGCGTCTGCAAGATATGATCAACTCAGGGGAAGGTTTACCTGAAGGTGTTGATTTTGATAACAAGTTTATTTACTACGTTGGTCCTGTGGATGCAGTAGGCGATGAAGCAGTAGGTCCTGCAGGCCCGACAACGGCTACTCGTATGGACAAATTTACTGACATGATGTTAGAAAAAACAGGCATCGTGGGAATGATTGGTAAAGCTGAACGTGGCCCTGCAACGGTTGAGTCTATTAAAAAGCATCAGTCAGTGTATTTAATGGCTGTAGGCGGTGCGGCTTATCTAGTATCTAAAGCTATTAAAAAAGCACGTGTTGTTGCCTTTGAAGATTTAGGTATGGAAGCTATCTACGAATTTGAAGTAGAAGATATGCCAGTAACAGTTGCCGTAGACAGTGAAGGAGCAAATGCTCACACCCAAGGCCCTGCTATTTGGAAAGCAAAAATTGAAGAGCTAGACAGCAAAATGAAGTAAATTTTTACTTAAAAAGCAATCATATAAGCGAGCACTGTGTGCTCGCTTTTTTATTTACTTTTACATTTGCAAAGACTTATACACCTCAGACCAGTTTATGCTGCGTAGGCAATTAGTGTATAAGCCATTGTATTTTAAGCTGTAGTATACTTTTTTAGGGTGTATGGTTAAGTTTACAAATAACTGCAAGGTGACGTTCACGTAAGCGTAAGCTTTAATTGCGATGGTGTTTTTAGCTTTTATACTTAATCAAATGGTTATTTTTGGAATTTTTATGCTTACTTTTAACGATAAGTCATTTTATTTTTCACTTTGATGCGCTTTATTTGGTTTATCTACTCATAGTGTGGCGAACCATTAACTGAAGTGATAAAGTCTCGACAATTTGTAGCGTGCTTGCCCAAAAGGGCCCATTATTTTCGGAGTATTTAAAGTGGTTGTATTTAATCAAGTTGAATTTGATAACCATGAACAAGTGGTTTTTTGTTCAGACAAAGCGTCTGGTTTGAAGGCCATTATTGCGGTACATAACACAAACTTAGGCCCTGCGGTAGGCGGTTGTAGAATGTGGGATTATGCTAACGATAAAGACGCAGTATATGATGTGCTGCGTTTATCAAAAGGGATGACCTATAAAAATGCCGTAGCACGCTTGCCATTTGGTGGTGGTAAATCGGTTATTATTGGTAATGCCAAAGAAATCAAATCAGAGCAGTTATTTCGCGCATTTGGTCGCCAGTTAGAGCGACTAAATGGTAGCTACTACTCAGCAGAAGATGTAAACATTACCTGTGATGATGTGGCGTTAATGAACAAAGAAACAAATTACGTGTTAGGCCTTGAAGGAAAAAGTGGTAACCCTTCGCCGTTTACAGCCTATGGTACGTTTTTAGGTATGAAAGCAGCGCTTAACCATCAACGCGGTATTCAAGACTTTTCTGGTATTAAAGTTGCGGTGCAAGGTTTAGGTGCAGTAGCTTATGGATTATGTAAACATTTGTCTGAAGCTGGTGCTGAGTTATTTGTTACCGATATTAATCATGTTGCAGTAGAACGTGTAGTAAATGATTTTGGCGCAACCGCAGTTGGTATTGATGAAATATACGACCTAGATGTGGATGTTTATGCACCCTGTGCATTAGGTGCCACTATTAATGACACAACAATCCCACGCTTAAAAGCAACGATAGTAGCAGGTTGTGCAAACAATCAACTTGCTGAATCACGCCATGGTGAAATTTTACGTGAAAAAGGTATTTTATATGCGCCTGATTATGTAATAAATGCAGGTGGTATTATTAACGTTTATTACGAAACTGCACCAGAGGGTTACAGTAAAGAGGCTTCTAATAAACACGTAGAAAGAATTTACGATACACTTAGTGAAATTTTTACCCGTAGTGAAAAAGAGCAAAAATCAACGCATTTAATTGCCGATGAACTGGCACAAGAAATTATTGAAAACGGACTTTAAGTTTCCACTCGGTTTAAAATAGGAGCGAAATACGCTCCTTTTTTACACCTCATGTAAGACTTTGGTATAACTACACCCAAAGCGTCATTTTAGTTAATGCGAATATAGATAAAGCACGGTAAAATTTAGTTTTACACTTTATCTATATTTTATGTCCTCTACTGATTTTTCTATTACCCCTCTTGATTTTGAGCAATGGCCTCGAAAGCAACACTTTGAGTTATTTCAGCAGTTCACTCAGCCTTATTTTAATGTGTGCGTACAACTGAATGCGAAAAAGTTATATACCGCCTGTAAACAAGCTAATATTGCTTTTTTTCATGGTTATATTTATTGCTTATTAAAAGTCTGTCATCAGTATGAGCCGATGATGCTGCGCATTATTAACCAAAAACCTTGTTACTTAAGTGCTACGCGGGCAAGTGTAGTCGAGCTTGCCGATGATGAGTCGTTTCGCTTTAGTTATTTTAAATTACACGGGTCGTTAAATAAATTTTCCCGTGAGGCGAAAGCTATTAGCGATACCACAAAATTAAACCCGCTGTTTTCTGATGCTTTTGCGGCAACAGAAGGGCAAGCTGATTTAATTCACGTTTCTGTTTTACCTTGGTTAAACTTTAGTAGCTTTTCGCATGCGTTTACCCAGGGTCAAAGCTGTGGCATTCCTAAATTTGTGTTCGGCCAATACAACCCTAATACCGGAGAAATGCCACTCTCCATTGATGTTCATCATGCGTTACTAGATGGACTACATGTGGCTAAGTTCGTTCAACAATTACAACATACATTTGATAGTTTAAGTGATAATACTTAATGAAAAAGTTGTAAATCTTATGTTATTATTTGTTGGTGATGTTTTTTAATTAAATTTTCACCTTGAATTTACTCAAATATAAAAACTAATAATTATAAAGGCAGTGTCTGATGAATCGCTTGGTGATTTTATGCTTCTTGTTGGTGATTTTTACTGTTGATGCTCAGCAACAGACTCGCCTGCCGTTGCGCGATTATTTTTTTGAAACGTGGAATACCCGTTCGGGCCTTCCTCACAATAGCATTAATAGCCTTGCACAAACACAAGATGGCTATTTATGGGTAGGTACTTGGGAAGGGCTTGCCCGCTTTAACGGTCAAGAATTCAAACTATTTACCCGCTCAGAAATTACCGATTTGCCTGACTCAGGCGTACGTGCGCTTACCCCCACATCCGATGGCGGCTTACTCATAGCCGGAGCGCGCGGCGGTATTAGTTTATATCAGCACCGACAATGGGACACTCAACCACCTGCCCAAGCTATGGTTAATCATATATTTAAAAGTAAAAATGATAACTTGTGGCTAGCGCTTGAGAATGATGGTGTGTTTTATCGTTCAGCTAGTAGCACTCAAGACATCCCAATAATACAAAATGTCAGTGCGTATCGAATCATTGAAGACCCTAAGGGGGTTATATGGGCGGCGACCAGTGATGGCCTGTATAAAATAGTCAACTACAAACCCACTTTGATGACGCCACAACAAGGGTTACCAGATGCACCTGTATATACTCTATTGATTACCCGTGAAGGACGCCTTGTTATTGGTAGTGAAAGAGGTGCGCGAGTATTAAATGGCAATGTGTTCGAGTCACCCCATCCACAGCTTAGTGCTGAGTCGATTTCTAGTTTATTAGAAGATAACCATGGTGATTTATGGTTTGGCACCATTAATAAAGGTGTTTTTAGGCTTAGCGTCGATGGTTTAGAGCAATTAGATGCTAAAAATGGTTTACCCGCCAACCGTATTCTTTCTTTGTTACAAGACAGAGAAAATAGTATTTGGGTAGGCACCAATGCTGGTGTATTTAGGTTAAGAGAAGCGCCGTTTTCATCGTGGGGCAAAAAGCGAGGTTTGTCTAGCGATTATGTCCGCACGGTCCTGTCACATTCTGATGGCAGTTTATGGATAGGGGGAAGCACTGGCTTAGATCGGCTGCAAAACAATAAAATTACCCATATTAAAGGCACTAAGCAAGGCTCTCCTTATTCAGTATTGAGCTTACTTGAACAAAGCCAAGGTGATGTTTGGGTAGGTACATACACTTCAGGTGTGTTGAAGGTGGTTAATAACGAACTCATACCTTATTTAAACCGTGATAATGGCTTAGGTAGTAATGAAGTAAGATCTTTACTTTTTGATTCAAAAAATCGTTTATGGATTGGTTCGGCTATGGGGCTGACACGCGTTAATACCGACGGCAGTTTAGTGCAATTTACTAATGAGAGAGAGTTGCCGAGTGGTTTTATTCTGGCTTTGAGTGAGGATAAAGCCGCTAACATTTGGATAGGAACTGGTAATGGCGTGGTGGTTTACAATACCAATACGGAGGAATTTCAACCAATCCAGTTCCCTAAAGCGTTTTCGGCTCAATATGCGTTTGGCTTTTATATTGACGATAAATATACTTGGATGGCGACCGATAGAGGTTTATTGCGTTATCAGCATGCAAATGGGCATATGACTATTTTAGGACGAGAGCTAGGATTACCGGTCGATAAGCTTTTTCAAATTGTGCCGTTTAAAGACTCACTCTGGCTATCAAGTAACCGTGGCATTATTGAAGTTAATTATAAACAGGTTAATGAGCTACTAGATTCACCTACAAACAATAGTCAGTCGTTAGCTTTTCAATTATACGATGAGGGTGATGGCATGCTCAGTGCACAAGCAAATGGCGGTTCAACCCCCTCTGCAACCGCTCATTCAGATGGCACAATTTGGTTTGCTACCGCAAAAGGGGTGAGTACAGTAAAACCGGAACGCTTAAAAGAAGCCACTAAAATAGCGTTACCAACGATTGTTGAAAGCTTTTCTGTTGATGGTAAACCAACGTCGTTACCTATAGACGGTGAAACTATTATTTTACCACCAGGGGTGACGCGCTTGTCATTTCAATACGCGGGACTGAGCTTTATTATGCCGCAGCGATTAAACTTTCAAACAAAATTGGAAGGCTTTAATAACGAATGGATCAACCGTCAACACATAGCTACTGCTGAATACACTAACTTACCTGCGGGCAAGTATTCTTTTGCTGTACGTGCAGCCTATCCAAATACTGATTGGCAACAAAATCACAAAGTCGTTAACTTTGAAATTCAATCGCACTTTTGGCAAAAAACAAGCTTTAAGTTATTAGTATTTTTTATTTTTGTTGTTGTTATATACAGCGCATATCGTTATCGCTTGTACCACTACAAACAAGTAGAAAAAGAATTAACGAGTCGAGTGGTGAAGCAAACGCAAGCACTGCAAGAGCAAGCCAGTGCCTTTGCGTATCAAGCCACACACGATCAGCTTACCGATTTACCGAATCGCCGCGCATTTGATGGCTGGCTGGCGGATAACTTTTCAGACTTTAAAGCATGTAATAAATCATTTGCTATCGCTATTATGGATATTGATCACTTTAAACGGATTAACGATGGTTGGTCACACCTCATAGGTGATCAGGTTATATGTGAAGTAGCTAACATTCTTAAAGCGCACTGCGAAGGTGAGCAAGAGGTAGCTCGCTGGGGCGGCGAAGAGTTTACTTTTGTGTTTCCTGATATGAGTGCAGTGCAGGCACAAGAAATGTGCGAGAAGTTACGCAAATGTATTGAAAATAAAAACTTTTCAAATATCGCAGAAGGCCTCAGCGTAACCGTGAGTTTTGGTGTTTCCGACTCTGGTGATGTTGATGATTATGACCGATTATTATCACGGGCTGACCAAGCTTTGTATAAGGCAAAAAACAATGGCCGAAATCGAACTGAAGTGATGTGATTGAAAAACAGCCTCACTGCACCCATTACTATTTTAATAATACGGGCGCAGTATTTTGGCGTTAAAGCTAAATGGTTTGATTTAGGACGACCCAATGATAAATGGGCTATTAATTTTTGTTTTAATTGTATTTATTATAATGTTTTGGCGCTGGCCTGATATTCAAAATGCCGTGTGGCACCGTAAATACAGTGATTTATTGTTAAGTGAGCAACAACACACGTTGTTACTGCGTGCTATGCCCATATACAACAAAATGACCGATGCAGAGCGAGCCAAGTTAGCATCCCATATTGTGTGGTTTTTAAATGAAAAGCGTTTTGTTGGCTGCGATGGGTTGCAACTAACGGAGGCAATGAAACTCATTATTGCCGCCGATGCCTGCTTGCTTGTGCTTAACAAGCCTTGGCCTTTGTATAAAAACGTAAAAGAAATTTTACTCTACCCCAGTGCGTATTACGCGCCCCAATCAAGCCGCGATAACGCAGGCCTTGTCAGTTTTCATAATACAGTAAGGCAAGGTGAATCGTGGCCGGGGGGAACATTGGTGCTTAGCTGGCATGATGTGCTTGAGGGCAACCGCTTACCCAGTGATGGGCATAACTTAGTGTTTCATGAATTTGCACATCAACTTGATCAAGAAACCGGTAAAACCACCGGCACGCCACTACTTGCATCACAGGCAAAATACCAACAATGGGGGCGAGTATTTAGTCGAGCGTTTTCGCAGTTAAAAACCCATGTTGCTTATAGTATGCCGCATGTAATACATAGCTATGGAGCCACCAATGAGGCTGAGTTTTTTGCGGTGATCACCGAAACATTCTTAGAGAAACCCGCCGATTTACGCCGTGAAGACCCTGAAATTTACCATTTGCTAGTGGATTTTTATCAATTTGATCCTATTGTTTGGCACTGATTTTATGCACTTCATCCTATTACGCTGGTAACTTGCTGGCGTTTTTGTTGCAATGATGTAATAGATCAACACACAGCAACAATAATAAGTGAGATAAGCATGAAAAAAATGCTGCAAACAGCACTCGCGTTATCGGTTTCATTGGCATTAGGCCACGCACACGCAGAGCAAACGGATGAAAAAAAATGGCAAGTTGATTCACCTAAAGGGCAATTTGTTGATGCATCTATTAGTGTAGAGCAAGGCACATGGATGAATGTCGATATAAGTCCTGACGGAGAAACCTTAGTATTTGATTTACTGGGCGATATTTACACCATGCCAATGAGTGGTGGTAAAGCGACTAAAATAACCTCAGACATTGCATGGCAAATGCAGCCGCGCTTTAGCCCAGATGGCAAGCACATTGCTTTTACATCAGATCAAGGCGGTGGTGACAATATTTGGATAATGGATGTTAACGGCGAAAACCAAACCGCCGTCACTGACGAAACATTTAGATTACTCAATAGCCCTGCGTGGAGCCCTGATGGCGATTATTTAGTTGCACGTAAGCATTTTACCGCCAGTCGCTCGCTAGGTGCGGGTGAAGTTTGGCTTTATCACAAAGCCGGCGGTAAAGGGGTGCAACTGACTAAACGTGAAAACGATCAAAAAGATTTAGGTGAACCCATGTTTTCACCGGATGGTCGGTATGTTTATTTTTCGCATGATGCAACCCCGGGTAAAACTTTTCATTATTCAAAAGACTCTGTTGCCGGTATTTATAAAATTAAGCGTTATGACCGTGAAACAGGCGACATAGAAACCATTATAAGTGGCATGGGCGGGGCAATAAGACCGACGCCGTCGCCAGATGGTAAAAAACTAGCGTACATAAAGCGTGATGACTTTCAAACCAGCCTGTACTTATATGATTTAACCAGTGGTGAGCATACTAAGCTATACGACAAACTAGAGCGCGATATGCAAGAAACGTGGGCGATTCATGGCGTATATCCGACTATTGCGTGGACCCCAGATAACGAAGAGCTGGTATTTTGGGCTGGTGGCACCCTTCATAAACTCAATGTCGATGATAAATCAGTTAGCGATATTGCATTTAAAGTAGACACCACGAAAAAAATTCAAAAAGCAGTGCGTTTTACTCAAAATATCGACACTGATGAGTTTGATGTAAAAATGCTGCGTAATGTGCAAATTAGCCCTGATGGTGAAACCGCACTTTTTGAAGCGCTTGGTTATATTTACAAGCGCGATTTAGAATCAGGAAAAATAAAGCGCTTAACTAAGCAAACCGATCATTATGAGTTATTCCCGCAGTATTCTCGTGATGGCAAAAACATTGTCTACACAACGTGGGATGATAACGAACAAGGCACCGTGCGTGTCGTCTCTGCACGTAGTGGTCGTGGCGACACTATTACACAAGAGCCGGGAAAATACGTAGAGCCAACATTTAGTCCAGATGGCAAAACCGTGGTGTATCGTAAAGCCAGCGGCGGCAGCATTTTAAACCCTAAGTGGTCACTGCATCCTGGGGTATACAGTGTTAGTGCTAAAGGCGGAAAAAGTGAGCTCATTTCTAAAAGTGGCTATCAACCTCAGTTTGGCAGTGCCAACGATCGTGTTTATATTATGAGCCCATGGCCTAAGCCGACATTAAGTGTGGTAGCGCTTGAAAGTAAAAAAGTACGTAAACTGTATGAGTCAGAGCACGCCACTGAATTTAGAGTCTCTCCAGATGGTGAGTATTTAGCTTTTGCTGAGCGCTTTAAAGTATTTGTTACTCCATTTGTAGAGCGCGGTAAAACGATAAATATTGGGCCCAAAGACAGTCAATTTCCAATTGAGCAGCTATCTGTACGCGCCGGTGAAAACATTAGCTGGAGTGCCAATAGCAATAAACTGTATTGGACACTGGGGCCTGAGCTTTACCATGCCAGTTTAGAGGGTATGTTTGCGATTAATAAAGCGGATGATAAAGACGTTAAAGTAAAAAGCGGTACTAACATCGGCTTTAGTAAAAAAATGGCTGAACCGCAGGGCATGATTGCATTAACTGGCGCTAAAATTATTACCATGGAGGGTGAAAAGGTCATTGAAAATGGCGTTATTGTTACCGATGGCAAACATATCAAAGCTATTGGTACTGCTGCCGGTGTGAGCATTCCTAAGGGGGCAAAGGTCATTGATGTAACAGGTAAAACAATTATGCCTGGCATTGTAGATGCCCATGCTCATGGCTCACAAGCCAGTGATGAAATTATCCCGCAGCAGAACTGGAAAAACTTAGCAGGTCTTGCGCTGGGTGTTACTACTATTCACGACCCATCAAACGACACCACTGAAATATTTACCGCGAGTGAAATGCAAAAAGCGGGGATGATCGTTGGTCCGCGTATTTTCTCTACCGGTACTATTTTATACGGCGCGAATATGCCTGGGTATACCTCGCATATTGATTCATTAGATGATGCTAAATTTCATTTAGAGCGCCTTAAAAAAGTGGGTGCGTTTAGTGTTAAATCTTATAACCAACCGCGCAGAGAGCAGCGTCAGCAAGTTATAGAAGCAGGGCGAATGCTTGAAATGATGGTAGTCCCTGAAGGGGGTTCATTATTACAGCATAACTTGAGTATGGTAGTCGATGGCCATACAGGCATTGAGCATTCAATTCCTGTTGAACATATTTATGACGATATTAAGCAGCTATGGTCACAAAGTGATGTAGGTTACACACCTACATTGGTAGTTGCCTATGGCGGTATTTGGGGTGAAAACTACTGGTATGATAAAACGGACGTATGGAATCATCCACGTTTAAGTAAATTTGTGCCTAAAAACCAATTATTACCGCGCTCAATGCGCCGAGTTAAAGCACCCGATCATCACTATAATCACTTTAACAATGCTCGCGTAGCGGCTGAGTTACAAGATTTAGGTGTACTTGTTAATTTGGGGGCGCATGGTCAACGTGAGGGGTTAGGTGCGCATTGGGAAATGTGGATGTTTGCCCAAGGCGGCATGACGCCACTGGAAGCAATTAGAGCATCTACACTCGATCCGGCAAAATATTTAGGCCTAGATAAAAATGTGGGTTCATTAGAGGTCGGTAAACTGGCAGATTTAATGGTTATTGATGGCGACCCACTGAAAAACATTCGTGATTCAGACAAAATTGATTACACCATGATCAACGGCCGTTTGTTCGACGCAGCCACCATGAACGAAGTAGGCAAAAAACAGAGTGAACCATTATTTTTTGAATAATGCAGCCATTTTTTAGTCAATAAGCGGCTATTTAGCCGCTTTTTTAATACTGTATTTACCTATTTAACCAACCGCTACTATCGCTTTTAAAATATTATCACTAGGTGGAGTCACTGTTACATCATGCATCACCCTCGCTCTACATATATAACCTTCCTTTAAAATAAGTAAGTGTTGCGTGGCTTCAATTGCTTTTTCTCTATTGTGAGCAAATTCAGGTGTTTCTAAAAGAGCTGATAGTATGATCTCAAAGTTCGCTTGCTTGTGCTGTTTGCAAAGTTTGGCAATAGGGTCGTTCTCTACAGGGTACTCAGCTGCAGTATTAATAAAAAAACAGCCATTAAAACACCCTAACTCTGAAACCTCATTATTAATCCACTTTTTCAGTCCGGCAAAAATTGCCTGTGCGACTAACATAGCACTTGGTTGTATACATATTTTTTTAAGCCAAGCGTTAAAGCAGATGTCACGTGAGACTAAACAAGCACAAATAAGCGCGTCTTTGCTTTCAAAGTGCTTATATAAGGTTTTTTTTGCAATGCCCGATACAGCTAAAATTTCATTAATACCAACAGCGTGTATACCCTTTTTATAAAAAAGACTCAGTGCCGTACTGATTATTTGTTGTTGTTTATCCATGATATTCCAAATTTGAGCAGTAAAAACACAGCTTGACATAGGTAGACCGACTTGTCTACATTACAGGTGTAGACAAGTCGGTCTACTTTTGAGGAGGTAATATGCATAGTGAGCAAATAAAGTCGGCATTAATCGCAGGTGTTTTTTCTACTTTTGTTTTGGGGTTTTTGGCGTGGCTAAATTATATGGGTGATTACGGTATTTGGTTAATGGCGCCATTCGGCGCAACAGCTGTACTTGTTTTTGGCGTACCGCAGAGCCCGTTAGCTATGCCAAAAAACGTAATAGGGGGGTATATGCTGACCGCAATGATTGGGGTTGTTTTTAGCTATTATAGTGCTGATAGTGCGATTATGATTGGGCTGGCTGTGGGTATTGCTATAACATTAATGATAATCACAAAAACTATTCACCCTGCTGCCGGCGCAAACCCTATCTTAATTATTGAGTCTGGCCAAAGTTGGGATTTTTTAATAATGCCAGTACTGGCAGGAACTGTATTTATAGTTTTGTCTGGCTTTGTTGCGAGGTGGTTTATTCAATACTTGATGGATAATAAATATAAAAAAACCGCTTAACGCGGTTTCTTTTATACAAAGCACTCAGCTGATCAAACAACACCGCGAGGTAGGCGGCAATCGTGATCTTTGCGAGCAAGCTCAACTATCCAAAGCTCTTCTGCTGTGTAGCCTTCTTCGTTTTGTGTGATCACGGTGAAAGGCGCTTTTTTCTGTGCTTTTACAGGAGCAGCTTTTTTAGTTTTTTTAGCAGGTGCTTTTACTGCAGCTTTTTTTGTAGACTTACCAGAGCTTAATTCTTTAGTCAGCTCTGCTACATCAGCTAGGCGCATGTTCTTGCCGCCATCAATGCTATACCAGCCAGGTTTAGTTGTTATTTCAGGTTTTTTACCGTTGGCAGCTTCATATGCAGCTTCAAAGGCAGATAACACTTCTGTTTTGTCTAGTTTGCTCATCAGAGACCCTATACGTTGTTTACACAGATAAAGAGGAGGTATTTATACCTATTTTAGAACTGTTTTTCAATTTTTTGCGATTTTCCTTTCATTTTTAGCGCATAACCGCCAAAATTTGTACAAAATTCAGTGCAAAGTAAGGTAAGTAGTATGCAACGTAGAGAATTTAATCAATTATTAAACACCCTGTTAAAGCCAGAAACCATTAACGATTTTTGTCCAAACGGGCTTCAGGTAGAAGGTAAAGATGAGATACGCACTATAGTAACGGGTGTAACGGCAAGCCAAGCACTTATTGATGCCGCGATTGAAAATAATGCCGATGCCATTTTGGTACACCATGGCTATTTTTGGAAAGGCGAGTCACAACCTATCACTGGCATGAAAAAACGTCGTGTGGCTGCGCTTTTAGCTAAAGACATCAATTTATTTGCCTATCATTTGCCGTTAGATATTCACCCTGAAATGGGTAATAACGCACAGCTGGCGCAATTGCTCGATATTGAAATTGAAGCAGGCCTTGAGCCAACTAACAACAGTGTAGCGATGAAAGGGCGTTTAAAAACACCGTTAACGGGCAGTGAATTTGCTAAAAAAATAAGCCAAGTGCTTAAGCGCGAGCCACTAACGAGTTTAGTACGTACTGATAAAATTGAAACCATCGCTTTGTGTACAGGTGGCGGGCAAGGGTATATCGACTTAGCAGCCGAGCAAGGTATTGATGCTTACTTAACTGGTGAGGCATCAGAGCAAACCATTCACAGCTCACGCGAGCAAAATATCGACTTTTTTGCCGCAGGCCATCACGCCACCGAGCGCTACGGTATAAAAGCATTAGGCGAATATCTTGCTAAGCAACATGGCTTTGACGTGACATTTATTGACATAGACAATCCTGTGTAAACACCTAGCTTAAAAGTAATTTTATAAATAACCTACTTGTAACGTATTTCGGGTAGGTTATTTAAAATATAGCGTTCTAAATAGCTAATTTAGCAAACTATGGTAAGTCAGTATGTTGATTTTTTATATACCCGCATACCCTTTTATCCTTTTTGTGAGTTAATTATTTTTGGTTTATGCATCCCAAAAATTTAATAAACGTAATAGATATAAACCTACGCTTAAAATCATAATTACATCCATTCTTATATTGCAAAAAACACAGATCTTTCGCTGTACTTACCTCGTTTAAATTACAATGTTACTTTGCTTGCTACTAAGGTAGTTACTTTAAAGGAATGAAATGGAAGGGGTATTAGCTTTAATTGAGCAGTACGGGTTGTTGGTTTATCTGTTACTTTTTGGTTATTGTGCGTTAAAAAGTGGATGGCTACCTTTGTTCGCAGGCTATGCTGCACATACTGGCGCACTAGATGTTGGTTTTGTTGCTTTGGCTGCTTTTATGGGTGGCTACTTGGGCGATGAATTACGTTTTGCTCTAGCAAGAGCGTATGGCGCGGCATGGATTGAAAAACCAGGCCGCCTTGGTCGATTATTTAAAACAGCCAGTCAGCTTGCTGAACGCCATGGCACAGCCTACATTTTTCTATATCGTTATCCTAAAGGATTACGCACGATTGGTGCCCTTCCCGTAGGGCTTACAGCAATTAGTTGGCGCCGTTTTAGTGTGTTAAATGGATGCTCTACACTGCTATGGGTTATTGTTTTAGTCGGTGGAGGCTACATTTTCGGTGCTACTTTTGATGCTTTAGGTGTTGAGAATTTAACAGCACTAAGTCTGCTATTTCTTTGCGTATTTTTAGTGACACTGTACCGGCTTTGGAATAAAACAGCTGAGGTTAAAACCCTCTAAGAATAACAAAACACCCAACGCTACTATAAACGAATATTCAGTTTTATTTTTTCATAACCCCCTGTGTAAAACGCAAATAATTGCGGTTTTTTAGGGGGAATTTATGCAGCGTAATAAGCGTTAACTTAATTAAAGTGCTTCAGGGTTAATTGTACGGCGTACATTTATCCACGCATTGCCAATAACTTCATGAGCATACTGGGTGACTACTAGTAGTGCTTTTGCATTGGGTATGAGTTGTTTATACCAAGGGAAAGCGGCAAAGTTGTGGTAGTCGGTTGCGGCAGGGATAACGTTAATGCCTTGCGCATTAAATAAATTTTTTGCTCTGGGCATATGGCTTACTGAGGTGACTAAAGCGACCTTGTAATCAACGAGTTTTGAGGCTAAAAGTTTTGCCTCTTGGGCGGTATCCATTGCGTTTGGATTTTGCACAATACGATTTTTATTAATACCTAAGCTAATTGCGGTTTTATACATTAACGCGCTGTTGGTGACTTTTTCATACCCCCCACCTGAAACAATCAGTTGCGCATGGGGGTAAATGTTAGCAAGTCTTATTCCTTCCACCAAACGGGTTAACGCACAATTACCTAACTGACTGTTAGCACTCAATGCAGGGTTGGGGTTTATGTCACAGCCAAGCACCACAATTTTATCTATATTGGGGTGTTTAAGATAATTAAATGCTAATGAGGTTGGTTGGCTATTTTTAATCAGTAAGTTGGCCACCAAAGGGGTGCTGGCAATAAGCAGGGTTGCTAGGCTCATTAAAGATATAGCGATTGCGACTTTTCGTTGTTTGAGCGCAAAAATGAGTAATATTAGGCTTACTAAGCCCAACAAAGGTAACGGCATGAGCAAGCCGCCCAGTATTTTTTTTAGTTCAAACATAGTGAGCAACATGATTAAGTATATTTATTAGCATGTTACTCATAAGTTTAAGATTTATCGACCGTTATTTAATTTACAGGTGTTTAAAAAGTGACGATAAACTGGATTGTCTTTCATGTCTTTTTTCATCGCTAAGTACATTGGACGCGTTAAACCAAGCGCGCCCAGTGGAATTGACTTAATTAACCCTTGGCTTTCATAAGGGGTTACTAACCAATCGGGTAAGGCGGCCACACCCATACCTGCACTGACTAATTGAAATATAAGTAAACCTTGATCAACCGTTTTTAGGGTGCCGTCAAAACGCGCATTTTGGATGAAATGCTTAAATATATCTTGGCGCTCACGCGGAATAGGGTAAGAAATAATAGTTTCGCTTTTCAAATCAAGCGCAGTTACATAGGCTTTTTTCGCTAAGTCGTGATCTGGTGCCACAATCAGTTTCAGCTTAAAGTCAAACAAATGGGCGTATTCAAGTTTGTCAGGGTCGCGAATATCTGATGTAAGCACGAGATCTAATTCATCATTTAATAAGTCTGGGATAGCGTCGTAACTAAAGCCACGCTCGTAATCAATTTTTATATCAGGCCAAAAGTTATTAAATTCTTTGATAGTAGGCAATAACCAATGAAAACAGGCGTGACATTCAACGCTTAAACGCAGCTGCGAAATAGGCTGGTTTAGGCTTTCTTTGAGTCGGCACTTGGTGGCTTCTAATTTAGGTAATATTTCGTGTGCTAATTCAAGTAATAACATACCTTGAGGTGTAAATCGGACTGGCTGAGTTTTACGCTCAAACAACTGGCAGTCTAATTTGTTTTCTAAATCTTTGATTTGATGTGATAAAGCTGACTGAGTTAAAAATAGTTCGCGGGCTGTATTGACGAGAGAACCCGTTTCTTTAAGGGTAGCAATTGTTTTTAAGTGTTTAATGTCAATCATCTTTAATAAATCTCATGGATATGGTGAGTATAGCTCAGATTCATTACATACTACGCCTTTACAAAAACCGTTTCAACGTCTGGATGGCTATAAAATTGCACTTTAGTGTGTTTTTTACTGCGAACATTAAGTTTTTTAACTTTGTTGAGTCAAACAGTGTTTAGTTTTTTATTTATTGTTGAATTTGTCTCATGTTTGTTTGAGTTTTTTATTAATGATTATTGTTCTGGTAACAGATAACTTTATTGTCATGTAACTCTCTAAAATAAGTAGGTTATAGCGCGACATTAATATTTAGATGTTTCATAGCGAGGTTAAAATGCGAATTAAAATTTACGGCGAAGGGTTTGGCAGGCAAAAGCTCAGTAAACGCAACTGAGGTGTAAAGGATACACGATTGAAAAAAGCAGCGAATGCAAGGATTGAATGATTAGGGGCTACTCATTGGCATACATTAATACCAACTCGTATACGCCTTTAAATAATGTAATGTATTAAAGCATTCGCTAACGGGGTTAAAGATTTTTATTAAGAACAATGTGGCACAAACTAATTATAAGGTTTTCTACTGGTTAAATAGACCCTTACTTAAGTAAGCAGTTATAAGGCAGATTGTAAAAAGCTGTAAAGTGACGTTGCATGAGTTAGTGTTGGCAAAAGCGTAAAAGTAATTACTGTGATTTTTAAAAGCCAGCAAACCTGGCTTATTAATTAAAGAGGGCTATGTATTAGTAAAATAGCTTCTTTTGCTGTAACAGGTTTAGACTTTAAAAAGCCTTGGCCATAATCACATTGGGTTTTTTGCAAAATAGCGAGTTGTTCAGGGCTTTCTATCCCTTCTGCTATAACAATAAGATCTAATGAAATGGCTAAGGTTAAAATAGCATCAATCAATGGATTGGCTGTGGTTTTTAAATTATCGATAAAGCTTTTATCAATTTTAAGGACATGAATAGGCAGTTGATGCAAGTAACCAAGGGCAGAGTAACCGGTGCCAAAGTCATCTAAACAGAGCAATACTTTTAAAGGCGATAATCCTTGAATAATTTGTGTTGCTAACTCTAAATTTTCAATCAATCCCGATTCGGTTATTTCTAGACATAATGAGCCTAAAGGTAGTTGATGTTTTTTGTAGATTGCATGAAGCTGATCCACAAACTCTAAACTTGCGAAGTGGCGAGATGAAACATTAACCGTAACGCGTAAAAAACGATGCCCTTGTTGTTGCCATAAAGCGATATGCTGTGCTGCAAGGTCGAGCAAATGCAAATCTAAATTGATAATCTGCCCCGTTTTTTCTGCAATAGGGATAAAGTCACCTGGCGATACAAACCCTTTTCGTGGGTGATGCCAACGTACTAAAGCTTCAAACCCCATAACGTCACTGCTAGTAATGTTAAAAATAGGCTGAAAATACAGTTCAAACTCATCATGCTCAATACCGTGTTGTAAATCATTTTCAAGGTCGGCATGTGTTTTTAACTTGTTACGCATGACATTATTAAAAAACTTAACTTGGCCACGCCCTGATGATTTTGCTTCGTACATAGCCGCGTCTGATTGCTGTAATAAAACAAATGCTTCATCGTTTACATTATCGCTAAATGCAACGCCAATACTGGTAGAGGGTTGCAGTAAATGACCATCAATATCAATGGGATCTGACAGGGCGGTTTTTATTCGAGCGAGGGCATCGTTTACTTGGTCACGATGACTGAGATTTTCCATAAAAATAGCAAACTCATCGCCACCTAAGCGAGAAAAGGTATCAGTATTGCGAACGGTTTGAGTAATCAATTTACAAATAGCAATTAAAAAATGGTCACCTACTTCATGGCCTAACGAATCATTAATACTTTTGAAGCGATCAAAATCAAGGTAGAGCAGAGCATGAAAAGTCCCTTTTTTAGCGCGATTCAAGCGTAAAATTGCATGCTTCATTCTTTCTATTAGTAACGAACGATTGGCAAGCCCTGTTAGTTCATCATGCAGTGCTTTGTGCTCGAGTTCTTGGCGAGCTAAATGCCTGTCTATAACCATACTTATTTGTCGGCTCACATACGTCAACAGCGAGCTATCATGTTCGTTGTAGTAATGTTGCTTGTCATAGCTTTGTACGACAATAACGCCACTCATGCGCTCATTAACTTTATATGGCACACCAAGCCAAGAGTCTGCTAGTTCACCGACCAATTTAAAGTGGCCTTGCTCTATATAGTGTCGGTATTGCTCTTTATTAAGCAGTAAAGGGCGCTCGTTAATTAATAAATAGTAAGAGGCTGTTTCTTTTAACTGATCTTTTGAAATAATTTTATGCGTGTTTGTTTGTACACCGCCTTCAACGGTATAGACAAAATCTAGAACATCTTCTTTTTTATCATACAAAGCAATAAAAAAGTTACTTGCATTAAGAAGGCTATCAATAATCACATGCAGCGATTTAAAAAAGGTATCTAAATTTTGTGCTTTATAGGTTAAGTTAGCTATTTGCAGTAGGCTACTTTCTAATTTTTGCGCATTATTAAGTTGCCGAACGGTATCTTGCAAGCTGTTGACGGTATTCACTTGATTTATTTTTGCGCTTAGTAAGTGGGCAACGGTAGTTAAAATTTCTAAATGTGAACTGGTAAAGTAATTTTTTATTGGGTGTTCACAGTCAATTACGCCGAGTACTTTATCTTTATATATTAAAGGCACACACAGCTCTGATTGCGCAGGGCGCTCATCAGCAATGTAGCGGCTGTCTTTAGTTACATCGCCTATTATTAAAGCTTGCCCAGTTGATGCAGCATAGCCCGTTATCCCCTCATTAAAGCGGATTAACTTTCGTTCTGACTGATAACTAGTGTGTTCGCTTTCAATACCCATAGACGCTACTTGATTTAGCGTAGATTGGCTGTCATCGGCTAAATAAATCACGCAGTCGACAAATCCAAGTCGATTAACAACTTGTGTGGTGACATAACTAAAGAGCGCTTCTAACGTATTCAGTTGCAATAAACTTGAGGAGAACTGATTGATTATACTCAATTGATCCGTTTTAGTTTCGAGCGCTTTAGTAGTATCGATAGTGTTCGACATAGGCAACGAAGGTAGGCCTTATAATTATTATTAAAGGTACATACGTTAACCTAATATTAACCTTTCTACAAAATAAAACGATAAATGAGAAGCGTGAAGTGTAAAGTTTACTTTATATATAGTATCTAAGGATTATTTTTTAATAAGGTCTTTACTCGAAAACCCCATATGCCTATGATCAGTTAACTTAAGCATTAGGATTTTACGATGACGAGCAAAATGACAACTCTAACGATTACTAGGCCCGATGATTGGCATGTACATTTACGCGACGGGGATCAGCTAAAAGATACAGTACGTGATATCAGTCGTTATATGGGCCGAGCGATCATTATGCCAAACCTAGTACCGCCAGCCACGTGTACTGAAACCGCATTATCGTACCGAGAGCGCATTATGGCAGCGAAACCTCAAGGGCAGTTTGAGCCACTAATGGTACTTTATCTTACTGATAAAACGACACCAGAAGAGATAAAAAAGGCAAAAGCAACGGGTAAAATATTTGCAGCTAAATTGTACCCAGCGGGTGCAACCACAAATTCAGATTCTGGCGTAACATCGGTTAAAAATATTTATCCGGTGTTAAAAGCAATGCAAGAAGTTGGCATGCTGTTACTCGTCCACGGTGAAGTAACCGACTCGTCTATTGATATATTTGATCGTGAAAAAGTGTTTTTAGAGACTATTTTAGGCGATGTTGTCGCTGACTTCCCTGAGCTTAAAATTGTTCTTGAACACATAACAACGAAAGATGCGGTAGAATTTGTAGAAAGTGCCTCTGATAACGTAGCAGCTACAATTACTGCGCATCATTTACTATACAACCGTAACCATATGTTAGCAGGGGGCATTCGCCCACATTATTATTGCTTACCTATATTAAAGCGAAACATTCATCAGCAAGCACTTATGGCGGCGGCAACGAGTGGCAATAAAAAATTCTTTTTAGGCACTGATTCAGCGCCACATTATAAAGATAAAAAAGAAGCTGCATGCGGTTGTGCAGGTGCATACACTGCACATGCTGCTATTGAACTTTATGCTGAAGCTTTTGAAGAGGCTGGTGCGCTTGACAAGTTAGAGGGCTTTGCAAGCCATTTTGGTCCAGATTTTTATGGCTTAGCGCGTAACACCGACACTATTACCTTAGAAAAATCGCCTTGGACAGTGCCGGCAAGCTACTCGCTAGGTGACTCTGAAGTAGTACCAATCAAAGCTGAGAGCGTTATCGACTGGCAAGTTAAATAGTTAATATTTAAACACTAAACTTTAAACCACCTTAAATTCAAGGTGGTTTTTTTATTTTAAGTGGCTAAAAAATATACTGATAAAAACTATTTTAAAGCAATTGTAATCTGTTTATAAAAAATACAATATTTTGTTTGTTATTTTCTATAAAAATTAAAAGGTTACACCGTAGTTAGTAAAACAATGAAACTTCAAAAATAAATCCTAATTAATAGAGCTAAAAAAATTTTAATGTGTTAATCTTAATTGGCTTTGAGTTTTTGCGTATTGAATTACGGTATTGTGCTGCGTTTAAGGTTACCGGTTTGGTTATTACTTCTTCCTGTACTATCACCTCCAGTTTTTTGGGCATTGACTCAGGGAGGATATTGCCATAATTATATGGCTGAATTTTAATTATTGACTTACAGGAAAATTTAGTATGTCGGTTACTGGTAAAGTAAAATTTTTCAACGAAGCTAAAGGCTTTGGTTTCATTGAACAAGAAAATGGTCCTGACGTGTTTGTACATTTCAGCGCAATCACTGGTTCTGGTTTTCGCACTCTTAGCGAAGGTCAAGCAGTGACTTTCAGCATCAAGCAAGGTCAAAAAGGCCCTGAAGCTGAGAACGTAGAAGTAGCATAATTTATTATGTGAACCTAAGTTCATCGTGGTGAAACACTAACCTGTTTCACCATAATTCTTAAATAATTATCAACTCTATTTTTAATCTCTCTGTATTGCCTTTCATTTCTGATATCCGTTATTCATATTTTTAACCCCGATATACCAAATTAAACGTAAACCTTTATGCACTAGTCCGTTGTTGGTCAATGATCACCTAGCGATTTAAATTTAGTCTACTGCTTGATGTGAGTTTAATTATATTGAGTTCATAAAAGTGCGTAAGATTGATATTTCTCCATGGAAAAATATAAAAAATCGGCAGGATATTAATGATCAGTAGAAACAAAAAACACAGGTGTTAATAAAAATGATTCTTTGTAATCTATTTCCCCTCCTTTGTATTGCTTTTTAGATAATCGGCACGTCCTTATTACTATGCGACGAATGCGCGAATAATAACGATTAGCTGTATTTTTAGCTTAAAAAGTCTCAAAAACCACTAAAAAAGAATATTCGGGACAGAAAATAAGCTTATTTTTAATTTTTTTTCAGCCACGATTAAGTTAATTTTAAATGTTATATTTTTGTTTACTTTAACTAGGTGGTTTATCAGTATTCTTACTATATCTGGCTTTGCTGAAATTGCATTTGTCACGTTAGTTACGATAATGTTAATTTTTTTGTGTGAGCCCTTTAAATATCTTACAAACAAGCTGATTTATTTATAGGTTATGCGAAACATGAAGTTGACATGACTTAATGCATTTAGCATTATTGGTAAGTTGATATCTATTAAAAGATATCAGGGTTGTCTTCCCCTTGCGGGTTGATAATTAAATTATAAAAGTAACATTACTTAATTGGTTGGGAACTATGTCTGTTAAAATCAGAAAGAGTCTTGTAGCAACTGCGTTGGTTGGCGCTTTTGCATTTGCAAGCAGCAATGTGATTGCAGATCCTTTGAATGACGTGCAAAAAGCAGGTCAAACAATTCAAAAGGCTGCGGTTAAGTCTCAAACTAAAATTGACAATGTATATGGTCAAACTCAGGAGCTAATCGCTGAGTACCGTAGCATCGTTGATGAGACTGAACTTATGAAAGTGTACAACGATCACGTAGCACGTTTGGTCGCTGACCAAAATGCGTCTATCGCATCGTTCGATCGTCAAATCGCGACTATCGATAACACTAAACAAAACGTTGTGCCTTTGATGTATCGCATGATCGATACGCTTGAGCAATTCATCAAAGCGGACGTTCCATTTAACCTTGAAACACGTCTTGGACGTGTTGAAAGGTTACGTGAGATCATGGCATCTGCATCTGTAACAACGTCTGAGAAGTTCCGTCAGGTACTTGAAGCGTACACTGTTGAAACAGCATACAGTTCAGCTGTAACTGCTTCTCAAGGTACTTTAGATGTTGATGGTCGTAGCATTAACGTTGATATCGGTCGTTTAGGTCGTATCACTTATGTAGCGCAATCATTCGATCTAAAACACGCTTGGGTGTGGGATAACAACACTAAACAGTGGAAAGAATTAGGTGAAGAATACCTAAAGCCTGTTAAAGAAGTGATCCGTATGGCGCGTAAGCAAGCGACACTAGAACTTGTTAAACTACCAATTTTTGGCGCGGAGTAATCAATAATGAAGAAACTATTTAAAGGTTTTGCTGTTGCAGCAGTACTGTCTGTTTCTGCCGGTACCGCGCTTAATGCACATGCAAATACTGATGCTTTAGATAAAATTCTTGAGCAAGTAAAGCAAGAGCGTATTTCTGAAGGGAAAATCAATAAGCAACGTGAACAAGAGTTCTTATCAGATCGTGCTGATAAGCAAGCGTTACTTAACAAAGCGAAAAGCCAATTAGCTGCTGAAAAAGCACGTGGTGATCGTCTTAGCAAAGAATATGCACAAAACGAAAATACTTTAGCGGAAAAAGAGCAAGCTCTTCAAAACGCGCAAGGTACGTTAGGTGAAATGTTTGGTGTTGTTCGTCGTGCAGCAGCTGACGCGATTGGTTCAATTGAAGCATCTTTAGTAAGTGCTGAAAAACCAGGTCGTGCTGAAGTACTTCGTTCATTAGCTGCGGCTAAAGAACTTCCAACAGTTCGTGAACTAGAAGAACTTTGGATTTCACTTCAAACAGAAATGACTGAGTCAGCTAAAGTTTCAACGTTTGAAACTGAAGTTGCAGGTCTTGACGGTAACCCGTCAATGAAAAAAGTAACACGTATCGGTAACTTCAACTTAGTTACAGACGATGGCTACTTAATCTACTCACCAGAGACTAAGTCTATACAGCCTCTAGGTAAGCAACCTGACAGCTATATCTTAAAAGGTATTTCTGATCTAGAAGGTACTTCAGCTGATAACTACGCTGGCGTATACGTGGATCCTACACGTGGTGCAATCTTACGTATCAACACGCAGAAGAAGTCTCTTATGGAGTACTACGAGCAAGGTGCTGAAGTTGGTTACATCATCACCGTATTGCTTGCTGTAGGTCTTTTAATCTTCTTAGTACGTTTCGTTGATTTAGCGCTTACTACTTCTAAGATCAAAGCTCAGCTTAAGAACTTGTCTACACCGAATACAAACAACCCATTGGGTCGTATTCTTAAAGTGTACTCTGACAACAAAAATCAAGATGTTGAAAACCTTGAGCTTAAACTTGATGAAGCGATTCTACGTGAAACGCCACGCATCGAAGCGGGTATTAACATCATCAAGATCCTTGCTGCTATCGCACCATTACTGGGTCTACTAGGTACGGTAATCGGTATGATCCTAACGTTCCAAACAATCACATTGTTCGGTACGGGCGATCCGAAGATCATGGCTGGTAACATCTCTCTAGCACTTGTAACTACAGCGCTAGGTCTAATTGCAGCACTACCACTTATCCTACTTCATTCAATTGTTGCAGGTCGTAGTAAGTCGGTACTACATATCCTTGATGAGCAAAGCGCGGGTATCATCGCGACTCACGCGGAGAAGGAGAAAGCCTAATGCTAGTCCTGATGGAGATCTGGGAATCTATCAGGGATTTTGTTGGCACAGGCGGCCAGGTTTTATACGTGGTCGCGATAGCACTCTTTCTTATGTGGGTTTTAATGATTGAGCGCTATTGGTTCTTACTTGCTGAGTTTCCTCGTTTAACGAAGGAAATTGTAGCTAAGTGGGATGCCCGCCAAGACACTACGTCTTGGTACGCACACAGAATCCGTGAAGCATGGATTTCTGAAGCGTCTGAAAAATTAGATCAGCGTATGTTGTTGATTAAAACATTAGTAGCTATATGTCCTTTAATAGGCTTACTTGGTACTGTTACGGGTATGATCGCGGTTTTTGAAACCATGGCAACCCAAGGTACAGGTAATGCACGTTTAATGGCATCAGGCATATCAATGGCAACAATCCCAACAATGGCTGGAATGGTTGCGGCACTATCTGGGGTATTCTTTAGCTCACGCCTTGAGGCAAGAGCGAGAATGGTGAAAGCCAAGCTTGTAGATAGTATGCCTCATCACTAGAGAGAGAATTAAATATGGCACGTAAACAACGTTTTCGTGAAGAAGAAGAAGCAGCGGTAGATATGACGCCAATGCTTGACATCGTATTTATCATGCTTATTTTCTTTATCGTAACTACATCGTTCGTTAAAGAGGCTGGTATCGAGGTCAATAAACCAAAAGCTGCCCAAGCTACGAAGCAAAAAAATGCTAACATTTTTATTGCAATTCGCAGTGACGGTGCAATCTGGATTGATAAACAGCAAGTTGATGTTGAACGTGTTTCAGCAAAAATCGAAAGTTTATTAGCAGAACAACCTACTGATGTTGTAATTTTGCAAGCTGATAAAGAAGCAAAACACGGCACAGTGGTTAAAGTGATGGACCAGATTAAAGCGACGGGTGATAACCTGAGAATTTCAATAGCTGGAGATCAGTAATGATTCGTTTTCTGTTTTCACTGATTGCAGGTGGGGCAGTTACTTTCGGCTTGTTCTACTTCATGGCATACCTCATCTCTGGTGGGGCTGACCGTAATACGGAACAAAAAGAGCAGATCATAGTCGAAATTATGACGAATCCGCCTGAATCTAAGGTGCAGGAGAGGAAGCGTGTACCGCCTCCGCCTCCGCCACCGCCAAAGCAGCCGCCTAAACCGCAGCCGCCACAGCCGGAAAATAGCAACCCAAATACTGGTGGCTTGTCATTTAATATGCCAAGTATCGATGTGGGAAGCACGGCCGGTGGACTAAGTGGTCCAGGTGCATTTGGACGAGATGGTGATGCGACACCTATCGTTCGTATTGAACCAAAATATCCAACACAAGCAGCACGTGATGGTAAAGAAGGTTGGGTTCAACTTTCATTCACAATTGATGAGTTAGGTGGCGTGATTGACGTTGATGTTATCGACGCAGAACCAAAACGTATCTTTGACCGTGAAGCTAAACGTGCATTGCGTAAGTGGAAATACCGTCCTAAGATCATTGACGGGAAACCACAAAAGCAAGTTGGTTTACAAGTTCAACTAGACTTTAAACTTAACCAAGGCAACTAAGGAGGCGAGTAATGAGAAATTTTTCCAAAGTAACTGCACTTGCAATTCTTATGTCTGTGTCAGGTGCATCATTAACTGCACCTGTTTTAGCGGCGCCAGATTACGCAAAGATTGAAGAGCGTAAGAAAGCAAAAACTAAAATCATGGGCGAACGTACTGGTAAAAAAGTAATTAAAGCGTTTGATTTGTATAACGAAGATGATGTTGATGGTGCAATAGCGTTATTGAAAGAGTTAGAACCGTCTAATGACTTTGATAAAGCAACTGTTAATCGTTACTTAGGCAGCATGTACGCTCAAAAAGAGCAATACAAAGTTGCAATTAAGTATATGAAAGCAGCGATTGCACCTGATGTATTGAACTTTGCTGATCAGGCTCAAGGTTTAAAAACCTTGGGTGATATGTACGCGGGTACTGAACAATACAGTGCTGCCAAGCAAGCATATTCTGATTGGATGGACTTCACAGGTGAAGAGGACCCGAAAGTTTACACTCGTATTGCGCAAGCAAGCTATGAGCTTAAACAATTTGATCAGGTTCTTGAGCCGGCAAACAAAGCAATTAAGTTAGCTGAAGAGCCAAATAAAGCTCCTTATCAACTTAAATTAGCTGCCTATTTTGAGAAAAAGCAATATCAAGATATGGTTAAAGTTGCAGAAGAAATCGTTCGTGTATGGCCTGAAGACAAAAAATCTTGGGTAGGTTTAGGTAAGTATTATTTACAAACCGAAGACTACCAAAAAGGTCTAGCAACTATGGAAGTTGCATACAAGAATGGTTACTTCGAAAACGAAGTTGAATACAAAGTACTGGCTAACTTTTATTCTTTAAACGAAATTCCTTACAAAGCAGCAGTAACGCTTGAAAAGGCTGTTAAAGAAGAGAAAGTAAAACGCACTAAGCAAAATATTAGCGCGATTGCTAGTAACTACCATCGTTCGAAAGATATAGAGAAAGCTGCTAAGTATTACGAAGAAGCTGCTAAATTTGATGACGACGCTGAGCTCTACCGCAAAGCAGGTTCATTACTTTTACAATCTGAAAAATTCAGCGCTGCTGTTGTTCGTTTGAACAAAGCATTAGAGCTTGGCTCTGATAAAAAAGGCACTATTTATTCAGATTTAGCTGAAGCGTTTTACTACCAAGGTAAGTATAAGCAAGCTTATGCTGCTATTACTAAAGCCATGGACGACCCAAGCACACGTAGGTTTGCTAAAGGTTGGGCTACATATATTAAAGATAAAGCCGCTCGCAACGGTGTTAAAATTTAGTATTTAATGTACTCTAGTATTTTTAAAAAGCCCCATTGGGGCTTTTTTTATTGGAATTGACATGAAAAAAACGCCTATTATTTCACTGCTATTTTGTTTGCTGTTAACGTCTTGCTCTAAGCCTACAGATATATTTTCATCTTATGAAGAAGCGCAAAGCGCGTTAATATCACTTAATACTGCTTTAAGTGCGCAACCGAATTCACAGGTTACACAGCTCAGTAATGAGCAGCTCCCTTTTACAGATGCTTATTTAGAGCGTCGCCACGCTATTTATCAGCAGCTAATGCAAATGCAGTTATCAGCAGAGCAAACCAATCAGGTTAATTATTTAGTTATTGCTGAGCGATTCCCTGAGCGCTATTTTGCATGGCCTGCACAAACAAATGTTTTGGCTAATATGCTCACTATGGCGAAAAATGATGCCCAGTATAAAAATATTGAGCAATGGTTAAGGTTTGTAAAATCTCAGCTAGAAGCTGCCGAGCAAAGTAATTTAAAGCTAAATAAAGTTGAACATAGTTATTTAAAAAAGTACGTGCAACAAGCCATAAATCGCACTAACACACCGGTTGAACTTAATGCAGCGTTGAGTGAGTTAAACAATTATTTGGCGGACTATAAGCCAAGAGGCAGCATTGGTTTATCAGGCCTTGCTAATGGCAGTCAGTGGTATCAAAGTAAATTAAATTATTTTGCAAATGCTGTGCTCTCACCGCTTGAGTGGCTAAGTCGTATTGATAGCAAATTCAAATCAATGCAGAGTCAAAAACAGCAAACAACGGTAGAAGCCTCAAATGCCTCACAGCTTACCACATTACTTTTAACTGATTCGAAAATAGCGGGTTTAGACTGGTTAACGGGTTATACGCTATTACCTCTGAGGGCTAACGCTTCACAATTAGAACCAGCCGATGAATTGCTCTATATGGCTATGATGGAAACTGATCTAGGGGTGCATTATCACGCTTGGACATTGTCACAAGCACGCTTAAATTTACTTAAACGATTAAACATAAGTGAAGAGGAAGCGACTTTATTAGTTGAAGATATTCTTTTTTATCCAGGGCAAGCGTTTAGTTTTGCTCCACAACTACTTAATTAAACTTTAGTGCGCTATTAACTAGCGCACTGATCACATCGCTGCGCTGCAGGGTCTTGCTCCAAGCGCTGCGCTGATATTTTTTCCTCACAGTCACAACAGTAACCATACTGGCCAATGTCAATTTGGCTTATTGCCGCTTCAAGCTTATTCATACGCTCAATCAAGGGATTATACTCGGTGCCTAATTGCTGAGCTGCTATATCAAGCCACTCTTCATTTGAGGTACGGGTTAGTATACAAAGCAAATTTTGATGTGTAGGGTGTGTAGATTGTGATAGCAAGCCTAATATAGTCGCTTTAACACTTTCAATTTCATCGTTTAGTCGTTGCTGATGATGCATTAGCAGTATAACCCTTAAATTAGTCCTCAGTGATACTGCTATTATCTAGTTAGATTATCTTAGATGTTATGATTTGTATCAAATTGTGGCGCTTTCGCATACTTCTTTAACACTTCGGCTACTTCATCCTTGGCTTTTAAACGACGAATTTCATCAAATAATAGTCCTGCTTGTGGATATTGGCGTTTTAAATAACCAAGCCATTGTTTTGTTCGAGATGCAAAGTATTTAGTATCTTTGCTTGCTGTTTGGTGCATAGATGAATGAATAATATGGTGTAAAATATTTTCCCATGTCAGTTCACTGTAGCTTTCTTTATTAACCTGCGCTTTAATTTTTCTTGCTAGATCAGGATGTGAAAGCGCGCCACGACCAATCATTAAGTCAGTGCAACCGCTGCGCTTTTGGCATAAAAGGGCATCTTCTACCTGCCAAATCTCCCCATTGGCGACCACTGCAATTTTTTTATCTTTGACCAAAGGAGGGATTTTTTCCCAATAGGCGGGTGGATTGTAGCCATCGCGTTTAGTACGTGCATGTATAGCAATGCTGTTAGCACCAGCGCTAACAACGGCATCGACAATTTCTTGGCTATTACTATCATCATCAAAACCTAAGCGAATTTTAGCACTTACTTCATGCTCATCATCAACGGCATCCCTTACCGTTTTTATAATCGAGTACATATGATCTGGATCTTTGAGTAATACAGCACCGCCTTTGCTTTTATTGACAGTTTTTGCTGGGCAACCAAAGTTTAAATCAACACCATGAGAGCCTAAGCCAATTGCTTTTACAGCATTTTCTGCTAACACGTCGGCTACTTGGCCTAATAACTGAATGCGAACTGGAGTACCACTACGAGTGAGCCCCGCATTTTTAAGTTCAGGGCAATAACGGTGAAATACTTTATCTGGAAGGCAAGTATCTACAACACGGATAAATTCGGTCACACAAAGATCGAAGCCACCTATGTCGGTGAGTAGTTGGCGCATTTTAAAGTCAACGACACCTTCCATCGGTGCTAAAACAAGTTTCATAGTGTGATTAATTTATTACTGAAAAAGAGCGCCAGTTTACCTGTAAATCATAAATTGATAAAACGCTTATTAGGGTTTATAGTTAGTTTACTAAGTTATTTTTGAAAAAATAGATAATGTGAAAGTTTTTAGTTTTATGCAGGTCTACTTGTATAATGATGTTCAACAAGTTTAGAAGGTAATAAAAAATGAATACAATAAAGAAAAATTCAATTGCATTAACACTCGGCGCAGTGGTTGTTGGCAGTGCAAGTATGGCCAGTGCAGATGTACAAGCCAACCCATTTGAATTTCAACAAATGGTAGCTGGTTATCAATTAGACGCTGGTGAAGGCAAGTGCGGCGAAGGTAAATGTGGCGGCGACGCTAAAGCGAAAAAAGAAGGCAAGTGCGGCGAAGGTAAATGCGGCGGTGATGCTAAAGCGAAAAAAGAAGGCAAGTGCGGCGAAGGTAAATGCGGCGGTGATGCTAAGGCCAAAAAAGAAGGCAAGTGCGGCGAAGGTAAATGCGGCGGTGATGCTAAGGCTAAAAAAGAAGGCAAGTGCGGCGAAGGTAAATGTGGTGGTAGCCACTAAACTTTTCTTTTTCAGATAAGTGAGAGGGCCATTAGGCCCTTTTTATTTAATATGAGGTTTTATTATGGCTCAAAATCAAACGCCTAACTTTGGCATGGTCGGTTTAGGCTTGCGAAGAGAAATGCTAGATGAGCTTGAGCATGCCATACCAAAACAAATTGAGTTTATGGAAGTGGCCCCAGAGAACTGGTTAAAGCTAGGTGGGCGCTTTGAAAAGCAATTTAAGCAGTTAACCAATACTAATTATTTTGTTTGCCATGGTTTATCTCTTTCTATTGGCTCACCTGAGCCGCTCGATATTGAATTTATAAAGTCGTTAAAATCTTTCTTTGATAACCACGATATTAAAGCTTATAGCGAACATTTAAGCTATTGCTCAGGTAAAGGCCATATGTATGACTTAATGCCAATTCCTTTTACTGAGGAGGCGGTTAACCATGTTGTTTCTCGGGTTAAACAGGTACAAGATATTTTAGAACGCCCGCTAGCGCTGGAAAATGTGTCTTATTATGGTGCCCCTGGTCAGCAGCTATCAGAGCTTGAATTTACCAATGCTATTTTAGAAGACGCAGACTGCCAGTTGCTATTAGACGTTAATAATATTTATGTGAACTCGATTAATCATGGTTATGATGCACAAGCGTTTTTAAGTGGGCTACCAACTAATAAAATTGCCTATTGTCATGTTGCAGGCCACTACAATGAAGCCGAGGACTTGATTATAGATACTCATGGCGCCGATGTTATTGATCCCGTATGGCAGTTGCTTGATAGCGCTTATGAAACACATGGTGTATTTCCGACGCTGTTAGAGCGGGACTTTAATATTCCACCTATTAACGTGTTAACCAAAGAGCTGGATATAATTCATCAATTACAAGCAAAGCACCTGCAGCTGTTATCCACTGAGCAAAGTGCTTAAACAGTCCTATGCAGCTAGTAATAACAACAGCATGGTTTTAAAAGAGTATTAACTATGAGTTTTATCGATATTCAAAATGAGTTTATGGCTCATATTCGCCAGCCCAACACGAACCCTTGCCCAGCAGATGTTGAAGACAGACGTATGGCTATTTATCGGGAGCTTTTTTTTAATAATATTAATGGCTTTGTTTCATCTGCATTTCCAGTTTTAAAAACACTCTATAGTGAGCAACAGTGGCTATTACTGGTTCGTCAATTTTTTAGTGAACATGATTGCCAGTCTCCTTACTTTTTAGATATTGCTGAAGAGTTTATAACGTATTTAATGACAAGTTATGTGCCCAAAGAGTGCGACCCTGTGTTTATGCTAGCGCTGGCGCATTATGAATGGATTGAGCTTGATGTATCGGTAACTCAGGCTGACTTGGATGAGAGCGAACTGGTAACGAATCAATTAACTCAAAGCCCTTTATATTTATCTAAAACGGCACGTAACTTAAGCTATGAATTCCCCGTACAACATATTAGCGAAGCGTTTCAACCGCAACAGCCCTCTGAGCAGCCACATTATTTTGTGGTGTACAGAGATAAAGACGATGAAGTACAATTTTTAGCAACTAATGCGATGACCGCCATGCTTTTGTCTATTATTGACAATAACGCAGGAAGCACATTTGCGCATGTTTGCCAGCAAGTCAGTGAAAATGCACCTCAATTTAGCCTTGAGCAAATAACTCAAGGCGCATTAAGTACCCTAACGGCTATGGCACAGCGTCAAATTATAGTGACAAAAAATCAAGATTAAGCTCTTTATAGATTATTTCACATCGTCTATTATAACGCCTTTATTTGTTGTGCTTAATAAAAGGTTGTACCGATGTCAGATGATAAAGAGTTTAAAGACCCGTTTAATGCGGCTTACTTTTTTGCATTTTTAGCCGTGTTTGCTGGAATAGGGTGTTTAAATGCTATTTTAGGTTGGATCACCAGCTTGACGTAATTTTTGCTTTATTTCATAGGGCTGTTGTTTTCATCAGCCTTATATTTTTTTATCTTGTTTACCCTTCCTGAATTTTTATAACTACCGCAAACTCGCAATTTACGCTCACTTAAGGTTATAATCACCTGCTTTGTAATATGAACCATTGAGCAGTTAAAATTATGACTCAAGTAACACCAGCAATTATCAAAAACAGCATTACTACAATTGCTGATTACCCTAAAGCGGGCATTATGTTTCGCGATGTAACAACCCTAATGGCAAACCCTGAAGCGTTTAAAGCAACCATAGATGCATTTATTAACGCCTATAAAGATCAAGGTTTTACTAAAATTATTGGCACAGAATCGCGTGGCTTTATTTTTGGTGCACCGCTATCTTATGCCTTGGGAATTCCTTTTATCCCTGTTCGCAAACCTGGTAAATTACCGCGCGAAGTTATTCGCCAAGATTACCAACTCGAATATGGTGAAGATACATTAGAGCTTCATACTGATGCGATTGTAGCCGGTGATAAAGTATTGCTAGTTGACGACTTGTTGGCGACCGGTGGTACAATTGAAGCAACAGCCAAGTTGGTTGCAAAATTAGGCGGCAACGCCACAGATGCAGCATTCGTCGTATCGTTACCTGAACTAGGTGGGGAGCAGCGTGTTGAAAAAATGGGTATTAAAATCCTAAAATTGGTTGAATTCGAAGGCGAATAATCGATGAGTTATCAGGTTCTAGCGAGAAAATGGCGTCCTCAAACCTTTCATGAATTGGTTGGGCAGTCTCATGTTAAACAAGCGCTGGTTAATGCGCTGAGTCAAAATAGACTGCATCACGCTTATTTATTCACTGGAACCCGTGGTGTTGGTAAAACGACCATTGCGCGTATTTTTGCTAAAAGCTTAAATTGTGATGAGGGCATTTCTGCCACACCATGTGGTCAATGTAGTAGCTGTGTTGATATAGAAGCAGGGCGCTACATTGATTTACTCGAAATAGATGCGGCCTCACGCACAAAAGTTGAAGATACTCGCGAAATACTCGATAACGTTCAATATGCGCCAACCCGCGGACGCTATAAAGTGTACTTAATTGATGAAGTACACATGTTGTCAAAGCACAGCTTTAATGCCTTATTAAAAACGCTCGAAGAGCCACCTGAGCATGTAAAGTTTTTACTGGCGACCACCGATCCACAAAAATTACCGGTAACTATTTTATCGCGCTGCTTACAGTTTAATTTAAATGCCTTGTCGCAAGCTGAAATTAAGCAACAGCTTGAGCATGTTCTTACGCAAGAGCAGCTCAATTTTGATAATGATGCCCTAAGTATTATTGCTAAAGCAGCTGATGGCAGTATGCGAGATGCGCTGAGCCTGACCGATCAGGCTATTGCCCAAACAAATGGCGATATTAATAATCAAGCTGTTCAAGCCATGCTTGGTTTAATGGATACCCATTATAGTCAGAGTTTACTCGCTGCATTACTCGCGCAGGATGGCGCAGCCTTAATGGCTGAAGTTGCCCAAGTCGCGAGCAGAAATCCTAATTACATTGCACTACTTGATGACTTAATTGCACTTACGCATATTATTCAATTAAGCCAATTAGTGCCTGAAGCGGCAGCACTTGATAGCAATAATGCTGACTACATTAAGCATGTTGCAGCGCACACTCATGCTCAGCAAATTCAAGTGTATTATCAGTTATTACTGAATGGCAAAAAAGATTTACAGTGGGCGCCTGAGCCACGCTTAGGGTTTGAGATGATTATGCTACGATTGTTAGCATTTCAACCTGAGCACTCACAAACGACGCATTCAGCACCTAGCTCGCAACCCGCGCCAGAGCAAAATGCCACAGGGCGTACCAATGCATTGCGTGATATTTTAAATAAAAATAAACCAGCGCAGAGCAATAGCACTGAAAGTCAGCCATCAATACATAATCCACAGCCAATAGAGGCTCCTGAGCCTGAGGTTTCGCGCTCTGATAATAGCCCGACTCACATTGAGCAAGAGTCAACACAAAGTCAGCCAAACATGTCTGATACAACGCCAATGAGCGATGAACAAGCGCAGCGTCAAAGCGAAGATGATGCCTACATGCAGCACAGCGATGTAGAACAAACCATTGCAGCGCAATACGATGATGTAATGAGTAGCGCGGTTGACCAAGGATTTAATCCTGAGCTATCAAACGTACCTAGTAGCACTGAGCATTCAGCGCCAACAATGGGCGAGCAAGAAGCACGTGCACAGTCTGCAATAGCGCGTATTTTACGTGACAGAAATATTTCCGGTGCGGGTAAACTGTCAAGCGCAGCAACCGAAAAACCTGTTGTGCCAAAATCGACCCCTGCTAGGCCCGTCGATAAACCTATTAGCAATACACCTCAAGCTGTAGCGCAGGAGCCGCCTCCATGGGATAGTGAGACGGGTGATGAGTTACCAAAAAAGCCAGCGCTCCCCATGTCAGGGAGCAAGCCACAGGTAAGCACTAAACCTGCAAATAAAGTCGACTTTAAAGCAAAGCATCAAACAATTACCGAAAATCTTGCGCCTGAGCTATTAGAGCAAATTAATCCGCAAAAACCGGCTCCTGTTGTTGAACAAGCACCAAGTATTCCGGTGCCGGATGATTTTCAAAGCCCCATCAGTGAAATTAGATTTGCCCATCAACAAGATGAATGGGCTTATTTAATTAAGCGAATGGGGCTTGGCGGGCGCATGCGCCAGTTTGCCTTGCATTCAATTTTTACCAAGCAAGACAATCATTTTCATATTGAAGTGGATGAATCGCAAAAGCATTTAGATACGCCTATGCTGCGCCAAAAGTTAAATGTGGCGTTATCGACTATTTATGGACATAACGTTGAGCTAAATATCGACTTTGCCAGTGGGGTGATTGACTCGCCTTATCTAATTCAACAAAAAATTGATGCAGGTCGTCACCAGCAAGCGATTGATGTGATCACAAGCGATGAAAATATAGTACAATTTCAACAGCTATTTAGCGCTGAAATTGACGAAAACAGTATTCAGGCATTGTAATTAACTATCAGTGCCCTTATTTATACTTCAGTTAATGTATTAAAAGAAAGAGAGACGATTATGTTTAAAGGTGGAATGGGTAACATGATGAAGCAAGCGCAGCAAATGCAAGAGCGCATGCAAAAAGCCCAAGAAGAAATCGCAACAATGGAAGTCGTTGGTGAAGCTGGTGCCGGTTTAGTTAAAGTAACCATGCTTGGTAACCACAACGTGCGCCGTGTTGAGCTTGATGAAAGCTTAATGGAAGACGACAAAGACATGATTGAAGATTTATTAGCTGCAGCATGTAACGATGCTGTGCGCCGTGTTGCCGATGAAACGCAAGAACGCATGGGTAAAGTGACAGGCGGTATGCAGTTACCACCTGGTATGAAAATGCCGTTCTAAGCAACTATGCAACTTTCAGATAGTTTAACATCGCTGATAGAGGCACTGCGTTGTCAGCCCGGCATCGGTCCGAAGTCTGCCCAGCGTATTGCGTTTCATTTGTTAGAGCGCGACCGTAAAGGCGGTGCTCAACTTGGTAATGCCTTGACTAAAGCAATGAGCGCTGTAGGTCATTGCCAATCGTGCCGCACATTTACCGAGCAGGCGCAGTGTGATATTTGCTTAAGCACTAAACGCCAAGACAGTGGTATTTTATGTGTTGTTGAATCGCCAACGGATGTACTCGCCATTGAGCAAACAGGTCAATACAAAGGGCTTTACTTTGTATTAATGGGGCATTTATCACCGATTGATGGCATAGGGCCTAAAGAAATTGGCCTTGATGTACTCGAGCAAAAGCTTGCGCAAGGCGGTATTAATGAAGTCATTTTAGCCACAAATCCTTCGGTTGAAGGCGAAACAACGGCGCATTATATTGCTCAGCTTTGCCACAAAAACAATGTGGGTGCATCGCGTATTGCTCATGGTATTCCTGTTGGTGGTGAGCTTGATTTAGTCGATGGAATGACGCTTATGCATGCATTTAGCGGTAGGCGATTAGTCAGCCATGAATAGTTTATTTTAAGCTTAACTATTTGAACTTACTTTAAAAGCCTACATACATGCTGTAGGCTTTTTTGTTGGCTTTAATTGCAATACAAACAAAAGTTTAAGGATGATATGGCTGCAATAACCCAAAGTGCTAATGTGATTGTTGATGACTTTATCGCACCTGTTTGCCATGAACACATAAAAATTATTTATCAAGATGAGGCGCTTTTAGTGATCAATAAGCCCAGTGGTTTATTGAGTTTGTCGGGTAAAAACTCACTAAATTGGGATTCCGTTCATTATCGCTTAGTCAATGGTCAACAGGGTAAAACAGCCGCCTTTGCAGAAGCAAAGTTACCTCATCGATTAGATTTTGGTACCTCAGGGATCATGCTGGTGGCACTCAATAGTGAGTCGGCAAAAAACCTCAATCAACAATTTCAAAGTCACACCATAAGCAAACGCTATGTCGCTATGTTACAAGGAAAAGTGTGCGATAACCACGGACAAATAAATTACCCGATTGCTAAAGACAAACTCTATTTTCCTCGTGTTAAGTTATGTAACACCACAGGCAAAGCGGCCTTAACACACTACACAGTACTTAAGCGTTTTATTCAACCAATAAAGACGTTAGTGCAATTTACCCCCGTTACTGGTCGAACGCATCAATTACGTATTCATAGTCATGCAATTGGGCATCCTATTTTAGGTTGCGATTTGTATAAAAGTGAACAGAGTGAGCAGATGGCGTCGCGTTTGCAGCTACATGCCAGCGATATATATTTTCATCACCCAAGCACTCAAAAGCCGATGCATTTACACTGTGCCAGCCCATTTTGAACAGATATTGTTTTTATAATATTGTTGTTTTTTGCTGGCAGCTTTTTTTACTTTTTTCCCTTGAAGTTCTGACACCTCCCCCCATATTAAGTGCATAACGCAGACACTTTGCAAATTGGAGATACATAAATGACTGCAGCACAAAAAGAAACATTAGGCTTTCAAACAGAAGTAAAACAATTACTAAACTTAATGATTCACTCGCTTTATTCTAATAAAGAAATATTTTTACGTGAGCTTGTATCAAACGCATCTGATGCAGCCGATAAATTACGCTTTTTAGCGTTATCAAACGGCGACTTATATCAAGGTGATGCTGATTTACGTGTACGTATTAGTGCTGATAAAGAAGCCAATACGGTAACCATTTCTGATAATGGTATTGGTATGACACGTGATGAAGTGATCAGCTCTTTAGGTACAATTGCAAAGTCGGGTACCGCAGAGTTTTTCAAAAACTTAACGGGCGACCAAAGCAAAGATTCACAACTTATTGGTCAATTTGGTGTGGGCTTTTACTCAGCGTTTATTGTTGCTGATGAAGTGACAGTGCGTACCCGTAAAGCAGGCGAGACAACGGCTGTAGAGTGGCAATCAAAAGGTGAAGGTGAATACACGCTGCAAGAAATTGAAAAAGAAGGCCGCGGTACAGACATTATTCTACACCTACGTGAAGAAGAAAAAGAGTACGCAGACGAATGGCGCCTTCGTAGTATCGTGACTAAATACTCTGATCATATTTCTACACCAGTACAAATGTACAAAGCAGAAGTACCAGAGTCTGAAGGCGAAGACGGTGAGAAAATTCCAGCAGTTCCTGGTGAGTGGGAAAGCATTAACCGTGCTACGGCATTATGGACGCGTGATAAGTCTGAAATCTCTGAAGATGAATACAAAGAATTTTACAAGCATGTAAGCCATGACTGGGAAGATCCACTTAGTTGGGGACATAACAAAGTTGAAGGTAAAACTGAATACACCAGTTTGTTATACATTCCGAAAAAAGCGCCGTTTGATTTATGGAACCGCGAGCGCCAAAGTGGCTTAAAATTATACGTGCAACGTGTATTCATTATGGATGATGCTGAGCAGTTTATGCCAAGCTACCTGCGTTTCGTTAAAGGTCTATTAGATTCAAATGATTTACCACTGAACGTATCGCGTGAAATACTTCAAGATAACAAAGTGACCCAAGCTATCCGTAAGGGGTGTACGTCGCGTATTATTAAAATGCTTGAGCGTATGGCGAAAAACAAAGCCGATGATTACCAAACGTTTTGGAATGAATTTGGTCAAGTAATGAAAGAAGGCCCAGCTGAAGATGCGGCTAACAAAGAGAGCATTGCTAAGCTATTACGTTTTGCTTCAACGCATACCGATTCAGACACTCAAGATGTCTCGCTTGAACAATACATTGAGCGTATGAAAGACAGCCAAGATAAAATTTACTATGTTGTTGCTGACTCATTTATTGCAGCTAAAAACTCACCGCATTTAGAGATCTTCCGCAAAAAAGGCATTGAAGTTTTACTACTAAGTGACCGTGTTGATGAGTGGATGATGAGCCACTTAACTGAATTTGCAGACAAGCAATTTCAATCAATTACTCGCGGTGATTTAGATTTAGGCGACTTAGACGACGAAGAAACTAAAAAAGCACAAGAAGAGTCTGAAAAAGAAGTTGCAGGCCTTATTGAGCGTATTAAGACCGCATTAGGTGATGATGTTAAAGAAGTACGCTTTACACATCGTTTAACCGATTCGCCAGCCTGTGTGGTGAGCGACGACAACGACATGAGCTCGCAAATGCAAAAGCTGATGGAGTCAGTAGGTCAAGCAGTGCCAGAAGCTAAACCTGTGTTTGAGCTAAACCCTGAGCATCAGATTGTTAAGCATTTAAATGATGAGCAAGACGAAGATAAATTTGCGCAGTGGTCACATGTATTGCTAGATCAAGCATTACTAGCTGAGCGCGGTACGCTTAAAGATCCAACTGGATTTGTCACTCGCTTAAATAAACTTATGCTTGATTTAAGCAAATAAGTATTAAAAATCAATGATTGAGTAAAAAGGGAACGTTTGTTCCCTTTTTTTATGCGCTGGAGCATAGAGTTTATTGATTTTTAAAGGTTAAATTTGCTGCATAGACGCTGCCCGAAAGGGTCTGTCTGCCTACATGGATGGTGGCAAATGGCGTGAGCAGGACGCAGAAGCTTTGCTCGATTTTTACTCAGCCTACTAAGTAGCAAACATTGCGCCGCGATTAAAGTGCCCCTAGTTTGCACAAATATTAATCCGCAAAGGCCAACAGACTCTAGACAATTAGTATAAGTTACTTGAGTATCTGCGGCGCTTGTGGAAGAATTCAGACTTTAAAATAAACTCTCATATTAGGGGACAATGATATGCGCATTATTCTTTTGGGCGCGCCGGGTGCAGGTAAAGGTACTCAAGCTCAGTTTTTAATGGATAGATACGGTATTCCACAAATTTCTACCGGTGATATGCTACGAGCTGCAATTAAAGAGGGCACACCACTTGGCCTTGAAGCAAAAAAAGTAATGGACGCAGGTCAGTTAATTTCTGATGACATCATCATTGGCCTTGTTAAAGAGCGCATTGCAAAACCTGATTGTGAGAAAGGCTTTTTACTTGATGGCTTCCCACGTACCATTCCACAAGCTGATGCAATGAAAGATAATGGCGTTGTCGTTGATCACGTTATTGAATTTGATGTTGCTGATGAAGTGATTGTTGAGCGTATGGGTGGCCGTCGTGTTCATCCTGGTTCTGGTCGTGTTTATCATGTTGTTTACAATCCACCAAAAGAGGAAGGTAAAGACAACGAAACAGGCGAAGAGCTTATTATCCGTGCGGATGACACAGAAGAGACAGTTCGTAAACGCTTAGGCATTTACCATGAGCAAACAATGCCATTGGTTGACTACTACCAAGCAGAAGCGCAAGCGGGTAATACGCAGTACCATAAATTAGACGGTACTCAAGCGGTTGAAGCAGTAAGCAAGCAACTAGCTGAGCTTTTGGGTTAATTTTTATCTAAAATTAAAAGCATAATTAAAAAAAAACCGCTTCATAGCGGTTTTTTATTATCTGAAATTCGACCTTTAAAGCGTTTTAAGCTTTTCAATAACGCTATCGTATTCAGGCTCGGTTGATAAGCTAGTAACTAATTGTTTATATATAACTTTATGGCTTTTATCGAGAATAAAAACAGCGCGAGTAAGTAACCCCATATCTTTAATTATTAACCCATACTTTTGGCCAAAATCACGCCATACAGAATCAGACAGTGTCGTAACTTTATCGATATTTTCTGCTTTGCAAAAACGTTTTTGTGCAAAAGGTAGGTCGGCACTAATCGTCAACATGGCCACGCCAGGAAACTGTTGCGCTACTTTTTCATTAAAATGCTTTGTTTGTAGGCTACAAATGCCAGTATCTAAGCTTGGTACTACGCTGATTAATACAGCTTGCCCTTGGTAATTTTCTAATGTAATGGCAGTAAAGCTGTCGTCGACCACTTTAAAATTTGGCGCATCAGCACCGACTTTGAGGCCTTGGCCTAGTAACGTAACAGGTTTACCTTGCGCTGTTACTTTTCCTGCATCTAAGGTGTTTTCAGGTAACTCTGATGCAAAACTAGTGCAACAAAATAGGCTCAATGCAAAGGCTAATGAACGACGCATGGATTTTTTCCTTTTAAGAATTAACGTAATAGTGGTGAGTGTATTATACTGTGATGGAGTTACCAAGCAGAATAATTGACGCGTTTATTTTTCCCTAAAATTGTAAATAAGCAATACTTTGATTACTATGTATATATAAGAAATAGGTATTAATTAATAATATCCGTGCCTTTATTTTTTGCGGTGTCAGCGTACAACAAGTTTTAAAATAGAGAGATAATATGTCAACATCGGTTTTAATTTGTGATGATTCAAAACTAGCTAGACGTCAATTAGCTCGCTCTTTACCCGATGATTGGGATATTAAAGTTGAATTTGCATGTGACGGTGTAGACTGCATAAAACAAATAACTAAAGCCCAGCCTGAAATTCTTTTCCTTGATTTAAATATGCCAGAAATGGACGGCTATGGCGTGCTTGCTGCAATGAAAGAGCAAGGACTCGACGTTCTCACTGTTGTGGTATCAGGCGATATTCAACCGAGTGCGCATCAACGTGTGCTTGAGCTTGGCGCCATAGATTTTATTCAAAAACCGTGTTCCCCCGAAAAGCTTGCTGCCATTATTGAACATCATGGTATTAGAGATAGAGCACTGCGTGAACGCATGTCTCACTCGTTAGGTGAACAAGTTGACCCTGATGTTCGTGATATATATCAAGAGCTGACTAATGTTGCCATGGGTCAAGCGGGAGATTTACTTGCAAGACTGCTTAATGTATTTGTTAAGTTACCCATTCCTAATGTTAATGTTTTAGAAGTCAGTGAGCTCAACATGGCGTTAAGCTCTGTTGATACCAATGATACTACATCGGGTATTTGCCAAGGCTTTATAGGTGGCGGGGTATCTGGCGAGGCATTATTACTTTTAAATGACTCTAGTTTTAAAGAAATAGCCTCACTGATGAATTACGAAGGTGAACTAAACGACAAGGTTGAGTTAGAGTTGCTAATGGATGTAAGTAACATTTTAATAGGCGCTATTTTAACCGGCTTGTCAAAACAGCTCGACATGACCTTTAGCCAAGGGCATCCAATAGTTTTGGGGCAGCATCGGGACGTTTCTGAACTTGTTCAGTCGAATAAGTCGCGCTGGCAACGGACTCTAGCCATAGAAATAAGTTACGGTATTGAAAATCATGATATTAGTTGTGATTTAATGTTGCTCTTTACTGAAGATTCACTAAAAACTTTGAAATACAAAGTTGCTTATCTACTAGAAGATTAAATATTTATGCCAGCTGATTTAGATTTGAATGAAATCCATTGGTTAATGGATATGTTTAATACGGTTGATGTCGGTCTTGTTGTACTCGATCGAGAATACAAAGTGCATGTATGGAATGGTTTTATGGAAAATCATTCTGGTTTGTTACCGAGCGCTGTAAAAGACAAAGACTTATTTGATTTATTTCCGGCCATTGATGAAAAATGGTTTAGAAGTAAATCTGAGTCAGTGTTTGTATTAAAGAATCGTTCATTTACTATTTGGGAGCAGCAGCCGTATATTTTTCGTTTTAAAAACTACCGACCAATTACCGGTAAAGCGGACTATATGTATCAAAATGCCACGTTTATTCCACTTACCAATGTGCGAGGCGAAGTCGAGCATATTTGTATTATTATTTACGATGTGACAGATATTGCGGTTAACAAAAAAGAACTAGAAGAGTTAAATAAAAAACTAGAACAAGTAAGCCAAACAGATAGTTTAACCCAGCTTGCCAATAGAGGGCATTGGGAGCACTTACTGCACCAAGAATTTTTACGAACGAAGCGAAACGAAGGTTGTTGCTCGTTATTAATTTTTGATATTGACCACTTTAAAAAGGTAAATGATGATTTTGGACACAGTGCTGGAGATGAAGCACTTCGTCATATAGCGAGTTTACTGAAAACTGCATTGCGTGAAACAGACATTGCTGGGCGATACGGCGGTGAAGAGTTTGTTGTTACTTTATTAGATACCGATAAACAAGGGGCGATTGTATTTGCTGAACGTTTACGCCAATTAATTGAAACCTCTCCGGCGAAATACAATGAGCACACGGTGCATATGGCCATTAGTGTGGGTATTGCGTGTTTTGATGATCAGTTTAAAGATCACGAACGATGGATTGAAGCTGCCGATAAAGCGCTTTATCATTCAAAAGAAACAGGTCGAAATAAAGTGTCGGTATACGCTGATATAAAAAATGATGCTTAGGCATCATTTTTTAATTGGGGGGTAAAATAAGCAAGTCAGTTTTAAGTAAGCGCATTATTTTTTCTGCAGTATTACCAATGAGTTTTGCTTTAATTCCTACATTCCCAACAGATCCTATAATCACTAAATCAGCATTGAGCTTGGCCGCTAAGCTTGGGATCACCTGCTCAGGTAAACCCGCTTTAATATAAAGTTTGTCGCGTAAGTTATTATCAATAATGAGTTGTTGCTGTGATTGAGGTAATTTCTCAAAGGCATTGACTAGTTGCTCTTCTGAAAATACTAAGCCTAAATCTCTTAATATTGGAGAAATATACACTGTGTAGCCGGCATAAAATTCACAGTCTGTTCGCTGTGCGTATGCTAGGCCATATTTAATAATTGACTGATTAAGCTTATGTTTTGCGGTTTTTTCGCTGGCTAAATCAAGTGCGGCGAGTATGTTGGTATGCTTGCGCCATTTGTTATCTGCCGCTAAATACAAAGCGATGGGCGTAAAGCGGATAAGTTGCCAATCAAGTTCACTAAATTGGCTGTCGCTGTCGATATGGCGTGTTTTTATCACCATTTCGTAATCATCAGTATTAATATCTTCGTTAAGCCACTGCTCGGGGGCTTCATGCCATGCGGTTTGAAAGGTATAACTGCAACCCTCCAGTTCTGCGCTAATCAGTGGCTCCAACTGTGCCCTTAATGATGAAAGGCATTTATCTTGGAGTGAAAGCAATTGTTCTGGCGACAGAGAAAATAAAATATTGCCGGTTTCTTCAAAGCTAAATGCAACAATATCAATATGTTTATTGCCTTGCAGCGCTTTTTGTTTAGCATGCTGCAATGACGTTTTTGCAAATTCAACCGAATCAATCAGTACAAGAAGCTTTTTTTTGTCCATTATTTTTACTCTGTTGTATGGCGTGAATCATCAATTGGACATTGACCAATGGTTGAAATCTCACCAGAATTTGACTCCTGTTCCAGTTTTACCTTAAAGCCCCATAGTCTGTAAAGGTGTTTTAATACCTCCCTATGGGAGTTAGCCAGTGGAACGGCGTTGTGAGGGATATATCGTAGGGTTAAAGAGCGGTCGCCGCGTAAGTCAACATCGTAAACTTGTATGTTAGGCTCATGATTACTAAGGTTATATTGTGTAGAAAGTGCTTCTCTAACCGCTTTGTAGCCATTATCGTCGTGAATAGCGCCTATTTCTAAATGTGGGTTACTAGCATGGTCGACTATGGTGAATAATTTAAAATCCCGAATCAGCTTAGGGGATAAAAATTGGCTAATAAAACTCTCATCTTTGAAATTTTGCATTGCAAAGTGCAGTGTCTCGAGCCAGTCACTGCCCGCATGCTCAGGAAACCAGCGTTTATCTTCTTCTGTTGGGTTTTCACAAATACGACGTATATCAACCATCATATTAAAGCCCAGTGCATAGGGGTTAATACCTGAGTAATAATCGCTATTGTATGGAGGTTGGTACACAACATTAGTATGGCTTTGTAAAAACTCCAACATAAATGAGTCGGTTAGTTTTCCCTCATCATATAAATGGTTCAAAATAGTATAGTGCCAAAAAGTGGCCCAACCTTCATTCATTACTTGGGTTTGTTTTTGCGGATAAAAGTATTGTGATATTTTTCGCACTATCCTGACGATTTCTCGCTGCCATGACTCGAGTAAAGGGGCATTTTTTTCAATAAAGTACAGAATATTTTCCTGTGGCTCTTGCGGGAAGTGGCGTTCGTGTTTTTTTGACTCTTGCTGTTGAGAAGGAATGGTACGCCATAATTCGTTAACTTGTGATTGCAAATACTCAGCCCGTTCTTGCTGGCGTTTTTGCTCTTCAAATAACGAAATTCGTTGTGGACGTTTGTACCTATCAACACCGTAACTCATTAATGCATGACATGAGTCGAGTATGCTTTCTACTTCGGAAATACCGTACTTTTCTTCACAGCGGCTAATATAGTTTTTAGCAAACAATAAATAATCAATAATTGAGCCTGCATCAGTCCATGTTTTAAATAAATAATTCCCTTTAAAAAATGAGTTATGCCCATAGCAAGCATGTGCCATAACCAGTGCCTGCATCGGAAGGGTGTTTTCTTCCATTAGGTAAGCAATACAGGGGTTCGAATTAATCACAATTTCATACGCAAGTCCCATTTGACCGCGTTTATAATTTTGCTCCGTTTGAATAAATTTTTTACCATACGACCAGTGAGTGTAGCCAATGGGCATGCCTACACTTGAGTAGGCATCCATCATTTGTTCTGCGGTGATCACTTCAATTTGGTTAGGATAGGTGTCTAGCTTATAGTGCTCAGCCACACGCGCTATTTCGTCTTGGTATTGTTGCAATAGTTCAAAGGTCCAATCGGGCCCATCACTTATTCGATTATCTTTCATAATGCTACCTCGCTTTGGCTATGCAGCCCCTTGCTGTTGACGACCTTTTTTAAATAGCTCCCTAAATATAGGGTAAATATCTTCAACACCTTGGATATGCTGGATGGCAAAATTACTGTTCGTTTGACTAATGTTTTGATACTCGCGCCATAAACTTTGATGAGCACGTGTGGTAATTTCTATATAGGCAAAATAGCGAACAGCTTTAAGTATTTTATTACGTAAAATGTGCCCACATTGGGGCGTGTCATCGGCCCAATTATCGCCATCAGAAGCTTGTGCTGCGTATATATTCCATTCATCAGAATTATAGCGCTCAGCTATTATTTCATTCATCAGTTTTAGTGCACTTGAAACAATGGTACCGCCTGTTTCTTGTGAATAAAAAAATTCTTGCTCATCAACTTCTTTAGCCTGGGTATGATGGCGAATATACACAACGTCGATGTCTTTGTAGCTGCGAGTTAAAAACTGATAAAGCAAAATGTAAAAGCGTTTTGCCATGTCTTTTGTTGCTTGGTCCATCGAACCTGACACATCCATAATACAAAACATCACCGCTTTACTGGTTGGGTGTGGTTGCTTGTCGTAGTTACGAAAACGTAAGTCGTAATTATCGATAAAGGGCACGGTTTTTATTTGCTGTTTGAGTGTGTCGATTTCTTTTTGTAATAAGGCCACAGCGGCTTTATCACAGTGTGGTTGTTCAAGCAGCAGTGCTAGTTGTCCCTCAAGCTCACTAAGGCGGCGTTTTTTACCTGCGGTCATTGCAATACGACGAGCTAGAGAACCTTGTAATGAGCGCACTACATCAATATTACTGGGCATACCATCGCTGCAAAACCCAGCGCGATGGGTTTTCATTTGTACGAGCTTATCAAGCTGATTTTCTTGCAAGTTAGGGAGTTCTAAATCCTCAAATAACAAATCAAGGTATTCATCTTTAGAGATAGAAAAAACAAATTCATCTTGGCCTTCGCCAGAGTCACTTGCTTCACCTTCGCCTGCGCCACCGCCTTTGCCTCCTTTAGGGCGTTCTATTTTGTCGCCAGTAGAGAACTGATCGTTCCCAGGGTGTATTTGCTCTCTATTACCGCCTCTACCTTGATGAAAAGTAGGTTCACTAATATCGCGCTGCGGAATAGAGATACTCTCTCCAGAGCTTGAATCAGTGACACTGCGTTTATTGATCGCATCAGACACCGCTTCTTTGATCTGCTTTTTATAACGCCTAATAAAACGCTGGCGGTTAACTGTGCTTTTGTTTTTGCCATTTAAACGCCTGTCGATAAAATGCGCCATAATGACCTCCTAAAAACTGCAATTATGAAGGTTATTGCGATTTTCTAACCCGTAAATACCACTCAGATAGCAAGCGCACTTGTTTTTGCGTGTAGCCTTTTTCAACCATACGATTAACAAAGTCCTCATGCTTTTGCTGATCTTCAGCTGATGTTTTTGCATTAAATGAAATAACAGGGAGTAAGTCTTCCGTGTTTGAGAACATTTTTTTCTCAATAACCGTGCGTAGTTTTTCATAACTTGTCCACAGCGGATTTTTGCCATTGTTATGAGCGCGAGCACGCAGTACAAAGTTAACAATTTCATTTCTAAAATCTTTAGGGTTTGAAATACCTGCAGGCTTTTCTATTTTTTCAAGCTCAGCGTTGAGTGCATCACGGTCAAATAATTGCCCTGTATCAGGGTCGCGGTATTCTTGATCTTGAATCCAAAAATCAGCATAAATAACGTAGCGGTCAAAAATATTTTGGCCATATTCTGAATATGACTCTAAGTACGCGGTTTGTAGCTCTTTACCTATAAACTCAACATATTGTGGAATTAAATAGCCTTTTAAAAAGCTTAAATAACGTTCTTCAACCTCGGCACTAAATTGTTCACGCTCAATTTGTTGCTCAAGCACATAAAACAAATGCACAGGGTTGGCGGCCACTTCGGTAGTGTCAAAGTTGAATACTCGCGATAAAATCTTAAACGCAAAACGGGTTGAAAGACCGGTCATGCCCTCATCAACACCAGCATAATCACGATACTCTTGATACGACTTCGCTTTTGGGTCGGTGTCTTTAAGGGTTTCACCATCGTAAACTCGCATCTTAGAGTAAATGCTTGAGTTTTCCGGCTCTTTTAAGCGCGAAAGAGTGGTAAATTGGGCTAAAATTTTAAGTGTACCTGGCGCACAGGGGGCGTTGTAAAGCTCACTGTGTTCAATAAGCTTATCGTAAATTTTAATTTCTTCGGTCACTCGTAAGCAATAAGGGACCTTAACAATATAAACACGGTCTAAAAAGGCTTCGTTGTTTTTATTGTTTTTAAAGGTTTGCCATTCTGATTCATTAGAGTGGGCGAGTATCATGCCGTTAAATGGCAGGGCGCTTATGCCTTCTGTGCCGTTATAGTTACCTTCTTGGGTCGCTGTTAAAAGCGGATGTAACACTTTTATGGGGGCTTTAAACATTTCCACAAATTCCATTAAGCCTTGGTTGGCTAAACATAATGCGCCTGAATAGGCATAAGCATCAGGATCATTTTGTGCAAAGTGTTCAAGTTGGCGAATATCTACCTTACCAACAAGAGCAGAAATATCTTGATTGTTTTCATCTCCGGGCTCTGTTTTAGCAATCGCAACTTGATTTAAAATTGATGGGAAGCGTTTAACCACTCTAAATTGACTAATATCACCATTAAATTCTTGTAAACGTTTTGCGGCCCATGGCGACATTACCGTTTTGAGGTAACGAGACTTAATTCCATATTCTTTTTCGAGTAGGCTGGCATCTTCAACGGGATCAAATAATGCCAGCGGATGGTCATTAACCGGGGAGCCCTTAATTGCATAAATAGGCACTTGTTGCATTAAATACTTTAGCTTTTCAGCAATCGATGACTTACCGCCACCCACCGGACCAAGCAAGTAAAGCACTTGTTTACACTCTTCTAATCCTTGCGCGGCGTGTTTTAGATAAGAAACAATTTGCTCAATGGCGTCTTCCATACCATAAAAATCGGCAAATGCAGGGTAACGTGCAACAACACGGTTCGAAAATAAGCGACTTAAACGAGTATCGGTAGCGGTATCTACCATTTTAGGCTCGCCAATGGCCATCAGTAATCTTTCAGGAGCACTGGCATAAGCAGACTTATCGGTTTTACAAATTTCTAGAAACTCAGCAACACTGTACTCTTCTTCTTGTGTTGATTCATAACGTGCTTGGTAGTGATCAAAAATAGTCATAATGACCTCCGAAACCTACTTGGAAAATGTACTCACTATTTAAAGTCTAGTCACGAATTTAAATTTTTGTGCAATAAAATTAAAAATTTATATGAAAAATGATCATGATGCACTTTTAGAAAACAACCTACGTATAACCCTAATCAAATAAAGTAGCGGACATAAAAAAAGACGCCTAAGCGTCTTTTTAAAGATTAGTTTAAAACTAATTATGCGAAGTTAGCGTTCGCGAATTCCCAGTTAACGAGTGACCAGAAACCTTTAAGGTAATCTGGACGCACGTTACGGTAATCAATGTAGTATGCGTGTTCCCATAAATCCACGGTTAGGATTGGTGTAACACCTGCATCTGTTAATGGTGTTGCAGCGTTAGATGTATTAACGATGTCTAGTGAACCATCAGCTAGTTTAACTAACCAAGTCCAGCTTGAACCAAAGTTATTTACTGCTTTGTCGTTTAACGCGTCTTTAAATGCGTCAAATGAGCCCCATTTAGCGTTAATTGCATCAGCAATTGCACCTGTTGGAGCGCCACCGCCATTTGGAGATAGGCTGTTCCAGTAGAAAGTGTGGTTCCAGATTTGAGCAGCGTTGTTAAATACACCGCCTTCTGAAGAACATACGATTTCTTCAAGTGATTTACCTTCAAACTCAGTGCCTGGGATTAAACCGTTAAGTTTAGTCACATAAGTATTGTGGTGTTTACCATGGTGAAACTCTAACGTTTCTTGCGAAATATGTGGCTCAAGTGCATCAATTGCATACGGTAGTGACGGTAGTTCAAATGCCATTTTTTATCTCCATCTTCTTTTGGTTGATAGTCTATTTAGTAATACGTAATGCCTGCGCAAACAGGGCACTTATCTATACCAAACAGGAATATAGTGTTACTATAATTGTTGAGTATTTTACTCAAGTTTTAGCAAACAGCAATGCTCTTGCTAAAGCTATTTAAGATTGAGGCTTTAATTGCCTATGTTAATCTATATATCTGAGGCCACAGTGAAACTTTTTCAAGGCCTAATGTGTTCGCTATCGTCATTTTGAGGTTGTAAATGGAAACCATCGATAAAATTAAACAGCAAATTGCTGAAAACCCAATCATCTTATACATGAAAGGATCACCAAAACTGCCTAATTGTGGTTTTTCTTCACAAGCATCACAAGCATTAATGTCGTGCGGTGAACCGTTTGCATATGTGGATATTTTACTTAATCCAGACATTCGTGCAGAGCTTCCTGCTTACGCTAACTGGCCTACCTTCCCGCAACTTTGGGTTGAAGGCGAGTTAATTGGTGGCTGTGACATTATCATTGAAATGTTTCAACGTGGTGAATTACAACCACTGATTGCTGAAACAGCTGCAAAGCATAAACCTGCAGACGCTGAATAAGCGTTTAGGTAAAAAAAGCTGCAATTTGCAGCTTTTTTTATGTCTAGCGTAAGCTTAAATAGCACTGAACCTGCCGATTTCACAATGGTATAGGCTGATTTTCCTATGATGGGGATTTAATTCTCAGCCGATCCAATAACCTGTCGATATAATACCCACCTCAAACAATTTGCTGCCATTAAAAGCTGTAAAAGTAACGAACAGTATTAGGGTCTGTTGACCTTTCAAGGTTAAATTTGCAGCAGTCTGTTTGGTATTTAGGCAAGGCAGAGCCTATGTGG